>NZ_JCACHA010000645.1:0-14273 GCF_059503625.1 Skermanella sp. | reverse complement strand
CTGATGGTCGGCTCCGACCAGGGCCGCACCGGCTATCGTCAGGAGCTGGAGGAACAGACCAGGCGGCTGGGGCTGGAAGGCGTCGTCCGTCTGGTCGACCATTGCAACGACATGCCGGCTGCCTACATGCTGGCCGACGTCGTGGTGTCCGCGTCGAGCGATCCCGAAGCCTTCGGCCGGGTCATCGTCGAGGCTCAGGCCATGGGCCGGCCCGTCATCGTGACCAACCACGGCGCCGTCCGCGAGACGGTGATCGCGGGGGAAACGGCCTGGGCCGTTCCGCCCAACGACGCCGACGCGCTGGCGGAGGCCCTGGCCGACGCGCTGTCGCTGGATGCCGGCCAGCGTGCAGTTCTGGGCGACCGTGCGATGGCCTACGTCAACGCGCGCTTCACCAAGGACCGCATGTGCGCCGACACGCTGGCGGTCTACGACGAGCTGATGGCGGAGAAAAAGCGCGCATCAGGGTCGATTCCTGGATAACGCCGGGACACGCCCCTTGCCCTGAGCTTGACTCGACCGGCAATGGGCATAGAGTGCGCCTTCTTCCTTGGGATGATTGCTTTTAGACGATGCAAACGGCTGAACAGATCCAGAAAGTCGCGGTTACGCTGCCGGATGGCAGTGTGCGCGACTACGATGCCCCGGTGACGGGCTTGCAGATTGCCGAGTCGATCGGCAAGCGGCTGGCCAAAGACGCGCTTGCCGTCAAGATCGACGGTACCCTGCGCGACCTCACTACCAGCATCACTACGGATGCAGCCGTCGAAATCGTCACCCGCGACCACGCGGATACGCTCGGCCTGATCCGTCACGATGCGGCGCACGTGATGGCGGAAGCCGTCCAGGCGCTTTATCCCGGCACGCAGGTCACGATCGGCCCGGCGATCGCCAACGGATTCTATTACGACTTCGCGCGGTCCGAGCCGTTCACGCCCGACGATCTGGAAAAGATCGAGGCGAAGATGCGGGAGATCATCTCCCGCGATGCCCGCTTCGTACGCGAGGTCTGGGACCGCGACGAGGCGATCCGCTTCTTCGAGGACCGGGGCGAGAAGTACAAGGCCGAGCTGATCCGCGACCTGCCCGGAACGGAGGACATCTCCGTCTACCGGCAGGGCGAATGGCTCGACCTGTGCCGAGGCCCGCACATGCCGTCCACCGGCAGGATCGGCCAGGGCTTCAAGCTGACGAAGGTCGCCGGCGCCTATTGGCGCGGCGATCACCGCAACGCCATGCTCCAGCGCATCTACGGCACCGCATGGCGCGACGAGAAGGAGCTGAAGGCCTACCTGCACCAGCTGGAGGAGGCCGAGAAGCGCGACCACCGGCGGCTCGGCCGGGAGATGGACCTGTTCCACCTTCAGGAAGAGGCTGTCGGCGCCGTGTTCTGGCACGACAAGGGCTATACCCTGTGGCGGACGCTGGAGAACTACATCCGCGCCCGGCTGGAGCGGACCGGCTATCTCGAGGTCAAGACGCCGCAGCTGATCGACCGCGCGCTCTGGGTGGCTTCCGGCCACTGGGAGAAGTTCCGCGAGGCGATGTTCACGACCAATTCCGACGAGGAAAAGGTCCTGGCGCTGAAGCCGATGAACTGCCCGGCCCACGTCCAGATCTACCGTCAGGGCATCAAGAGCTACCGCGACCTGCCGCTCCGCATGGCCGAGTTCGGATCGTGCCACCGCAACGAGCCGTCGGGCAGCCTGCACGGCATCATGCGGGTACGGGCGTTCACCCAGGACGACGCCCATATCTTCTGCACGCCGGAGCAGATCACGTCGGAGAGCATCGCCTTCTGCGACCTGCTGCTCAGCGTCTACAAGGATCTGGGCTTCACCGACGTCTCGGTGAAGTTCTCGGACCGCCCGGCCACCCGCGCCGGCACCGACGAGGTTTGGGACAGGGCGGAAGGCGCGCTGCGCGAGGCGATCGAGGCCGCTGGCCTGCCCTATACCATGAATCCCGGCGAGGGCGCCTTCTACGGTCCCAAGCTGGAGTTCGTGCTGCGGGACGCCATCGGGCGCGACTGGCAGTGCGGCACCTTGCAGGTCGATTTCGTGCTGCCGGAGCGGCTGGACGCGGAATATGTCGGCGAGGACGGGGCGCGTCACCGGCCGGTGATGCTCCACCGGGCCATCCTGGGCTCGATGGAACGCTTCATCGGCATGCTGATCGAGCATTATGCCGGCAAGTTCCCGCTCTGGCTGGCACCGCTTCAGGTCGTGGTCGCGACCATCACCAACGATGCCGACGAATACGGCGCAGAGGTGCTGAAGCAGTTGCGCCGGGCCGGTATCCGGGCGGTGCTTGACACACGGAACGAGAAGATCAACTTCAAGGTCCGCGAACACAGCCTCGCCAAGGTACCCCTGATGGTGGTGGTGGGACGCCGCGAGGCGGACGAACGGACTGTGGCATTACGTCGTCTGGGCGGTAAGGATCAGGAAGTCCTTGCTCTTGACGCCGCTGTCAATACAATTGTGGCCGAAGCGGGGTCGCCCCTTGGCAATCTCGCGCCGGAATCACCATTCTAACACTGGGCGGCCTGACTCCGGCGCGTTCGGGGTTAGGCCGTTCAAGCCTGGATCGACTACCATTCCGGGCGCCTGGACACCGGCGGGTTGGAACACCCGGCGGTAAAAAATCAAACGCATCAGGCGCTTGGATCAATTGAGGGAGACTATTCCATAGCCAGACCAAATGCCGACGCCACACCGTCCCGTGATGGGCCGCGGGTCAATCGGGAAATCAATGTCCGTTCCGTCCGCCTGGTGGATGCCGCCGGCGAGATGGTCGGTGTCGTTTCGATTCGCGACGCGCTGATCGCCGCGGAAGAAGCGGGGCTCGACCTTGTCGAGGTTTCCCCGAATGCGGACCCGCCGGTGTGCAAGATCCTCGACTATGGCAAGTTCAAGTACGAGGCGCAGAAACGTGCCAACGAGGCACGCAAGAAGCAAAAGATCATCGAGGTCAAGGAGATCAAGATGAGGCCGAACATCGACGACAACGATTACGACGTCAAGATGCGCAGCGCCCGTCGGTTCCTTGAAGAAGGCGACAAGGTGAAGGTCACCATGCGCTTCCGCGGCCGTGAGATGGCTCACCAGGATCTTGGCATGAACGTGCTGATCAAGGTGCGCGACGATCTCGTGGAACTGGCCAAGGTCGAGCAGATGCCCAAGCTTGAAGGCCGCCAGATGATCATGGTCCTGGCTCCCAAATGACGCGTTGACCGAATCGCTGCCGTGGGCCCTGCTCCCCCACGGCACAACGCAAAAAGCCCGCCGTTCGGCGGGCTTTTCGTGTTTTCAGGGTCTTGAGAAACCGCTCAGTTCGCCGGCTTCTTGTCGTCCATTGCGTCGCTCGCTTCGCGGCTCTTCTGCTGGATCGCGTTGCCGACATTCTCCAGCGCCTCGCCGGTCTGCTTGGCGACGTTGCTGGCGGTGTTGTCGATGGCTTCGCCTGCACGTTCTGCCGGACCCTCGGTGTCGTCACACGCCGCGAGCAGCGGCATGCCGAGCACCAGAACGGCGCCTAACACCGCGCGTCTCAAGCCGGAACCGGTCGGGGAAAACATGGATCGACTCTTCGAGTTGTTGAGGTTGATCCATGAACACGCGTCAAGCGTGTTTTGTTCCGGAAAAGCGGAAGGGCCGCGCAAGGCGGCCCTTCCATCTTACCAGTACTTCGAGGACGTAAGCGGGTGGCGTTACGCCGCTGCCTTGATGCCGGCTTCGATCACGCTCGGCTCCACCTGATCGGCGAACTGCTTGAAGTTCGCCTCGAACCGCTTGGCGACTTCCTGGGCGGTCTCGTCGTAGGCACGCTTGTCGTTCCAGGTGTTCTTCGGCTGGAGCACGTCCGCCGGCACGTCCGGGCAGGCTTCCGGGACGAACAGGCCGAAGTTGGGGTCGGGCTGGTGCGGAGCATCCGCCAGACCACCTTCCAGCGCCGCGCGGATGAGCGAGCGGGTATGGCCGATCGACATCCGCTTGCCGGTGCCATAGGCGCCGCCGGTCCAGCCGGTGTTGACCAGCCAGACGTTGGAGCCGTGCTTGGCGATCTTCTCGCCGAGCAGCTTGGCGTAGACCGCCGGGTGACGCGGCATGAACGGAGCGCCGAAGCAGGTCGAGAACGTGGCCTGCGGCTCGGTGACGCCCTTTTCGGTGCCGGCGACGCGCGCGGTGTAGCCGGACAGGAAGTGATACATCGCCTGATCGGGCGTCAGCTTGCTGATCGGGGGCAGCACGCCGAAGGCGTCGGCCGTCAGCATGACGATGTTCTGCGGGATGCCGCCGATGCCGGTCTCGCTGACGTTCGGGATGAAGTCGAGCGGGTACGAGGCGCGGGTGTTCTCGGTGTAGTGCGCGTCGTCAAGGTCGAGCACGCGGGTATCCGGGTCCATCACGACGTTCTCGAGGATGGTGCCGAAGCGCCGGGTGGTCGCATAGATCTCCGGCTCGGCCTTCTCGCTCAGCTTGATGACCTTGGCGTAGCAGCCGCCCTCGAAGTTGAAGACCGAGGTGTTCGACCAGCCGTGCTCGTCGTCGCCGATCAGCGTGCGGCTGCCGTCGGCGGACAGCGTCGTCTTGCCGGTGCCGGACAGGCCGAAGAACACGGCGGTATCGCCGCGCGGCCCGATATTGGCGGAGCAGTGCATCGGCAGCACGCCCTGGGCCGGCAGCAGGTAGTTCATGACGCTGAAGATGCTCTTCTTGATCTCGCCGGCATAGGACGAGCCGCCGATCAGGATCAGGCGCTTCGCGAAGTTGCACAGGACGAACACGTCGGACCGGGTGCCGTCGCGGGCCGGATCGGCCTTGAACTCGGGCACCTGGAGGACGGTGAACTGGGGCTGGAATTCGGCCCGGTCGCGTGCCGCCGGGCGGATGAACATGTTCTGGGCGAACAGGTTGTGCCAGGCGTTGTGGGTCACGATCCGGACAGGCAGGCGGAATTCCGGGTCGGCGCCGGCATAGAGATCCTGCACGAAGACCTCGCGGCCCCTGAGATACTCGGTCATCCGGGCGTGCAGGCGGTCGAAGGCCTCTTCGGTGATCGGCTTGTTGACGTTGCCCCACCAGATGTCGCCGCTGGTGGACGCTTCCTGGACGATGAACTTGTCGTTGGGGGAACGGCCCGTGTGCTGACCGGTAATGGCCACCAGCGGTCCGCCGGCTGCGACCGTCGCTTCACCCCGGATCAGCGCCTGCTCATAGAGCGCCGCGGCACTGTAGTTCCAGTGCGCCGCCTTGAGATTGGTCAAACCCAGATAATCGAGGCCGATGCTGCTGATGGTCGGTCCGAATTGCTTCACGGTGCTTCTCTCCAGTTTTTTTCGTCCGGCACGCCGGATTAGCTTGAGGCCCTGCGAAATCAGGCCCGAGTTTCGCTCAAGCTGGCGCGCGCCTTGCGAACCAGCTTCACGAGTTCCATCCGCGCCGCTTCCGCGTCGGCGACGGGGCTGTCGAAATCCAACCGGGCGGTCCGCCCCCCAAGACGCAGATCGCATCCTTCGGGGTCGACGCCGGTCAGTTTCCAACCTCCACCGGGTTGGCCGAGCAGTACGGTTGCGTACAGTTCGACCGCGTCGGCATGGTCCGCGTTCATATGCTCTACGACATCGGGTTCCCGCAATGCCAGTGTCTCGGTATCTGAGAGTTGGTACAGCAGGTCCCCGGCCGTGATCCAGTGGATGCGGCCGAAGCCGGCCACCAGATGGGCGCGTTCCACGACCATACGCCAGACTGTGAAGTCGGCGAATCCCGCATAGAAGCCTGCGCTCTCATGACGCGCCAGGAAGCGTGCGCGATGCCGCGGGTCTTCCGTGACTTCCATCCGCCCCAGCACCGACACACGCGGGCCGGTCAGCGGCTCCGCAAGTCCGCCGGTCCCGTCGAACAGCAGGCCGGCATGCGGATCGGCCTTGATGTTGGCGGTGTGGTCCGCCAGATCTGAGATGAGCAGAAGGGGAGACGCGTCGTGGTCGAGGGCCGTCAGCACCAGCGACGGATAAGGCCAGCCGCCCGCATCGCGCTGGGCGGTCGCCAGCGTCGCACGGTCGGCCCGCCTCATGACACGCCGCGCAATGGCCGCCGGACTTTGACCATCTTGGGGGCCGGCCGGTGGAGCGGCCTGTGGCTTGATGCTAGGATTCATCTGTCGGACCGCCGTTTTCCTGGGCTCAGCATGCCCGATTTTGCGCCGCAATGGTGCCATATTGGCAAACCACAGTGCGGGTGCGGAAGAGGGATTTTCCGCACCCGGACGGATGCTTCATTTCGCGCATCCGAACGGGTGCATCACGTCGAACGTGCATGAAGGAGAGGCGCGTTGCCGCAAACGATCGCGCTGGTTGATGACGACCGCAATATTCTGACGTCGGTATCGATCGCGCTGGAAGCCGAGGGCTTCGAAGTCCGGACGTACACCGACGGCGACGAGGCCCTGCGCGGCCTGACATCCAAGCCGGTGGATCTGGCCGTCCTTGACATCAAGATGCCGCGCATGGACGGCATGGAGCTGCTGTCGCGCCTGCGCCAGACCAGCGGCATGCCCGTGATCTTCCTGACGTCGAAGGACGACGAGGTGGACGAAGTGCTCGGCCTCCGCATGGGAGCCGACGACTACATCAAGAAGCCGTTCAGCCAGCGCCTGCTGATCGAGCGCATCCGGGCGCTGCTGCGGCGCGAGCAGATGCGTCAGGACAAGGGGACCGCCGATCCGGCAAGCGTAATCGTGCGCGGCGACCTGCTGCTGGACCCCGCCCGCCATGCCTGCGCCTGGAAAGGCCAGCCGATCGAGCTGACCGTGACGGAGTTCCTGCTGGTCAAGGCGCTTGCCGTGCGTCCCGGCCACGTAAAGAGCCGCGACCAGCTGATGGACGCCGCTTATGGCGAGCACATCTACGTGGACGACCGGACGATCGACAGCCACATCAAGCGCCTGCGCAAGAAGTTCAAGGCGATCGACACCGAGTTCGGCCAGATCGAGACGCTGTACGGCGTCGGCTACCGCTACCGCGATGCTTGAACGGACACTGGCGCCGGCGGCGAGTCCGCCAAAGGCGCCTAAAGGCAAGATGGCGCCGCCGTCGCGAGGAAAGCGCGCCGAATCGGCACCGCCGGAGCGGAACCACGACCGGAATTCGGCGTCCCAACGCTACCGCCGCGCTTTCTCGCCGCTGACGCTCCGGATCCTTGCGGTCAACGTCCTGGCCTTGGCGATCCTGGTCGGAGGGCTGCTCTATCTCGGCCGTTACCAGGACCGCCTGATCGAAAGCGAACTCGAGGCGCTCCTGACGGAAGCCCGCATCTTCGCCGGAGCCATCGGCGAGGCCGCCGTCACCCGCGACGGCGACGAGACCAACGACCTTTCCCATGACCTGGCGCGGCAGATGGTCCGCCGGCTGGTCGAGACGACCGATACCCGGACCCGGCTGTTCGATCCCTACGGGCGGTTGGTAGCCGACAGCCGCGTGCTGATCGGCCCCGGCGGCGTGGTCCAGATCGAGGAACTGCCGCCGCCGGTCCAGGGCGGCTGGCCGACCCGTCTCGCCATCGACATCTACGACCGGATCGTCAACGCCCTGCCGTCGCGCGACAAGTTCCCGGTGTTCCGCGAAGGTCCCGATCAGGTCGCCAACCATTACGAGGACGTTGTCCGCGCGCTGACCGGCGACCTGAGCGCCAGCGTCTGGACGACGCCCGACCACGGCATGATCCTGACCGTCGCGGTACCGGTCCAGCGCTTCAAGCAGGTGCTGGGCGCGGTCATGCTGTCGCGGGGCGGCGCCCAGATCGACGCCGCGATCCGCTCGGTCAGGCTCGATATCCTGAAGGTCTTCGCGGTGGCGCTGGCCGTGACGGTGCTGCTGTCGTTCTATCTGGCCGGCACCATTGCGCGGCCGATCCGCAAGCTGGCGGCGGCGGCGGACCATGTCCGGCGCGGCCATGGCCGGCACCACGAGATCCCCGACTTCAGCCGGCGCGGCGACGAGATCGGCGACCTGTCCGGCGCGCTGCGCGACATGACGGCGGCGCTATGGCTGCGGATGGACGCGATCGAAAGCTTCGCGGCCGATGTCGCCCACGAGATCAAGAACCCGCTGACCAGCCTGCGCAGCGCCGTGGAAACGGTGGCGCGGGTGCGCGACCCGGATCAGCAGCGCCGCCTGATGTCGATCATCGAGGACGACATCCAGCGGATGGACCGCCTGATCAGCGACATCTCCAACGCATCGCGCCTGGACGCCGAACTGAGCCGGGCGGAGTCGGAGCCGGTCGATATCGGACGCATGCTGCGCATGCTGACCGACATCCACGAGACCACGGCGGCCGAGCGCGCCGCCCCGCGCGTCCTGCTCGACCTGCCGATGGGAGCCGACCTGACCGTGCCGGGCCTGGAAGGACGGCTGGTGCAGGTCTTCCAGAACATCATCGCCAATGCGCTGTCGTTCTCGCCGCCGGGCGGGACCGTTGCCGTCCGCGCCAGGGCCACGGGCGAATTCGTCGAAGTGACCGTCGCGGACGAGGGGCCGGGCATGCCGAAAGGCAAGCTGGAAGCGATCTTCGACCGCTTCTACACCGAACGGCCGGCGGGCGAGAAGTTCGGCACCCATTCCGGCCTGGGGCTCAGCATCTCCAAGCAGATCGTCGATGCCCATGGCGGCGAGATCTTCGCCCGCAACCGCCACCCGGATGGCGAGCCGGAGGCGGCTGACGTGCGCGGTGCGGTCTTCACGGTACGCCTGCCGCGCCACCGCAACGATTGAACCGCGCTGCCGCTTCGGCGTATGATGGGATCGGGTTGAAAGGGACCCGGAACCATGAGCGACATTCTCGGCATAGCCCTGTCGGGCGCCTCGGCGGCCACCAAGCGGATCGACGCGTCGGCGTCCAACCTTGCCAACCAGCGCACCACCGGCCGGTTGCCCGATGCCGGAAGCACGGCTGCGGCCGGCACCGAAAGCCGCGCACCCTATACGCCGCTGACGACCACCCAAAGCGACCTTCGTACCGCCAACGGTCAGGGCGCCGGAACCCAGGCATCACTGAAGCCGCTGTCGCAGCCCATCGTCGCGGAGTACGACCCATCGTCGTCCGACGCCAACGCGGAAGGCATGGTCGGTGTCCCGAACGTCGATACCGGTCAGGAGATCGGCCAGCAGATCCTGGGCTCCCGCGCGTACTCCGCCAGCCTGTCGATGGCCCGAACATCCAGCGACATGATGAAAGACCTGCTCGACATCACGGCCTGAATGGATGTTAGACAGGCCGTTCATTCTGCTTTGGTTCTCGATTCGGACCACCTGCAGGCAAAGTTCTGCATTTGATCCCATATTGTGCCATCCCGAGTCGAGATGCCAGCCGGCGTCTTGGCAACGGCAGCCGGACGCCACACCCTAAAGCCTGCCAATCCAATCTCGAATCCACTTCCGGAGTCCCCCCGTCCATGGCCGCGCCGCCTCTCCCGCTCGTCGGAATTCCCGCCTGTGCCCGGCAGTTGGGGCATCATCCGTTCCATATCGCGGGCGACAAGTATATCCGCGCGGTGTCCGACGGCGCCGGCGCCCTGCCGCTTGTCATCCCGGCGCTGGGCGATACGCTGGACCTTGCCGGGCTGGTCGGGCGGCTTGACGGATTGCTGGTTACCGGCAGCCCCTCCAATGTGGAGCCGGCGCGCTATGGCGGCCCCTCCAGCGTTCCGGGCACCCTGCACGATGCCGAGCGCGACGCCACCACCCTGCCCCTCATACGGGCAGCGCTGGCGGCCGGAGTACCGCTCCTCGCGATCTGCCGGGGCATCCAGGAGCTGAACGTGGCGCTTGGCGGGTCGCTCCATCAGCGGGTCCAGGAGCTGCCGGGCAAGCTGGATCACCGGGCCGACGACAGCCGCCCGGTGGAGGAGCAGTATGCCAAGGTGCATGCCGTCCACTTGACGCCCGGCGGGCTGCTGGAACGGATCACCGGCAAGCGGGAAATCCGGGTCAACTCGATCCACGCCCAGGCGATCGACCGTCTGGCCGACGGCCTGACCGCCGAAGCCGTAGCTCCCGACGGCCTGATCGAAGCGGTGAGCGTTACCGGCGCGCCCACTTTCGCGCTGGCGGTGCAGTGGCATCCCGAATGGCGCTTCTGGGAGTGCCCGGACAGCACGGCCCTGTTCAAGGCGTTCGGCCAAGCCTGCGGCGTCCGTGCGGCAGCGCGGACGAACCAGGGCCAAATCGTCAGCTAGCGCGGGCGACCCGGTTCAGCAGGTCGATCAGGATCGCCTGCTCCTGCTTGTTCAGGTCCTTCGCCATCGTGCGTTCATGAGCCCGCACGCGCGGGATCAGGTCTTCGACCAGCGCCGCGCCGGCGGGGCTCAGTTCCAGCGCATAGGACC
This sequence comes from Skermanella sp., assembly GCF_059503625.1. Lineage (NCBI taxonomy): Bacteria > Pseudomonadati > Pseudomonadota > Alphaproteobacteria > Rhodospirillales > Azospirillaceae > Skermanella > Skermanella sp. The sequence goes on along the minus strand of NZ_JCACHA010000645.1, from coordinate 3,884 downwards.
GGCGGTCGTTGGGGGAAGGCGCCCGGACCACCCAACCCCGGCTTTCCAGCCGGTCGATCACCGCGACCATGGTGGACCGGTCGATGCCGACGGCGGACCCCAGTTCCGACTGACTGAGGCCGACATTCTCGCGGATCAGGATCAGGACGCCGAACTGGCCGGGCGTGATGTCGTGCGGAGCGACGGCGTTCTGAAAGTTCTGGAAAACGGCGATCTGCGCCTTGCGCAGACTATATCCGATCAGATCCGGCAGCAGACCAAGGGCAAGTTTAGGCTGGCGGCTATCGCGCGCGCGCGGACGCTTCAGGGTTGTTTCTCTCGCGGTATCAGGCAAGGTTTGTCCCTCGGTAAGGCTGCTGGCGCGATAAGGCAACAGGTCTGGGCAATGGTGTCGGAAAACGGTGCGCCCGATATAACCTACGCCAGTTGGGTGACTTGCCTGAACGGACCGATTTGTCGCACGCCCTTCAGATAGTAGCTTGAAGCTTTTCGTAGCCTGATTCTTCGGGGTTTTTCAACCAGCACTATGTCGCAGGTCAAAGCTTCCACATATGTTCATGCCTGATATGCATTTTCCGCATTGGTTCGGACCGGTCTGTCCGCCACCTTCCTGATCGAAGCGTCGCCTCTTCCCCTGGAGGCAATCGCCCGGTCACCGGTTACCCCTGCCGCATCCGGGATCCTGAAACGGAGCTTCAGCGCCCGGCCTCCCCCTGGCCGGGCGTTTTCCGTTGTCCGGGATGTTTGAAAGCGCGACCGAAGCGCCATGATCGGGTATGGTGCCGCCGCCCGGTACCGGCCCTCCGATACTTCCGTCCATTTCGAGCCCATCCATTTCGAGTAAGACCCGTGCGAATCGCCACCTGGAACATCAATTCCGTCCGGCTCAGGCTGGACCTGTTGCTTCGACTGATCGACGAGCAGAAGCCCGACGTCATCTGCCTTCAGGAAACAAAGACGGTGGACGAGACCTTTCCGCTGGCTCCCCTGGCGGAGCGCGGCTACGTCCACACGCTGATCCACGGCATGAAGGGCTACAACGGCGTCGCCATCCTGTCGCTCAGGCCGATTTCGGGCGAATGCGTCCAGCACTGGTGCGAGAAGCAGGACTGCCGCCACGCCATCGCCCATGTCGGCGGGATCGAGATCCACAGCGTCTATATCCCGTCCGGCGGCGACATCCCCGACCCCGATGTCAACGTCAAGTTCCAGCACAAGCTCCGGTTCCTGGACGAGATGACGGCATGGTGGGCGGCGGAGCGTGCGGCGGACCGGCCGATGGTCGTCGTCGGCGACTTCAACATCGCCCCGCTCGAACACGACGTCTGGTCGCACAAGCAGATGATGGACGTGGTTTCGCACACCCCGGTCGAGATCGAGCGGCTCAACGCCATGCAGCGCTCGATCGGCTGGGTCGATGCGGTCCGTCACTTCGTACCGGACGACCAGAAGCTCTACACGTGGTGGAGCTACCGGGCGAAGGACTGGACCGCCGCCAACCGGGGCCGGCGGCTGGACCACATCTGGGTGACGCAGCCGCTGGCGGGCAGCCTGCGCGGCCAGCAGGTCCTGCGCGACGCCCGCGGCTGGGAGCCCAAGCCGTCGGACCATGTGCCGGTGCTGGTAGATCTCGACGTCTGACGGGGGGCGGCCAGCCTCACCGCTCCCTCACCGTTCCGACAGCGACACCGCCTGGGTCGTCAGGTCCATCTCCGCGCTGCGGTCGGGCGACGTGATGGCAATCTCCATCTCGTCGGGCTCCACCTTGCCGAAGAAGGACGAGAAGGACACCTCGGCGGCGTCGCGTCCAAGGCCGATCCGGACCAGTCCGTCCAGGGCCGCCTTGCGGGTCGCGTCGAACAGGTACCAGCGTCCGCCCAGATAGGCCTCGAAGACGGCGTGGAAGTCGGACGGGTCGAGCCGGAAGGCGTAGGCGCTGACGTAGCGGGCGGGGATATCCATCGCCCTGCACATCGTAATGCCGAGATGGGCGAAGTCGCGGCAGACGCCGGCATGGTCGATGATGGTATCGACCGCCGAGGTGGTGCCGTGGGAACTGCCGGGCAGATATTCCAGCGTGTCGTGAATCCAGTTGCAGATGGCGGTCACCGATCCGTGGCCGCGCTCGATCTGCCCGAACTCCCGGTTGGCGAAGGCCCTGAGCCGGTCGGACTGGCAGAACCGGCTGGGGTTCAGGTGCGGCAGCACGTCCAGCGGAAGGTCGATCGGCTCCACCGCCTTGAGTGCCGCGGGATCCTCCAGCAGCGGGTCCAGATCGACATCCGCCCGGTACTTGAGCAGGAGCTTGCCGGGAGGCGCCAGCACCTTGAAGATGCGGTTGCCGGATTCGCTCACGGTGAAGCGGTCGATTTCCCGTCCGCCGCTCAAGTCCAGGTTCTCGTCGAGGATGACCTGACGATCGAACTGCGAAGGCTGCAAGTTGAACAGGCAGACCGTCTCCTCCGCGACTTCGTAACCAAGCGTGCAGCTTACCGAATACTTCATGGGACGGCCTCCGCGCGATGCGCACCAGTTGGATCGGCATCACAACGCAAAACGGCGATAGCCGTTCCCTTACAAAAGCAAACCGGCCGCAACGCAATATGGTTGGCGGTCAGACTTCCGAGATCATGTAAACGGCGTCGCCGCCATAAGAGGCCAGCTTGGCGGCTAGCATCTCATCGCCCGAATAGTCGGAGAAGCCGCGGCGTCTCCAATAGGGTGTCGAGCGGTTGACCGCCGTCAGCGCCAGCAGTGGAAAGCCGGACCGGGCGCCGAGCGCCCGCAGCAGGTCCACCAGCGATTCGCCCAGGCCCAGTCCGCGCGCTTCGGGAAGCAACGCGACATCGTGCAGATACAGGCAGTCCGCGTCGGGAGAGATCCGCCCGAGCAGGCTGTCGAGCGCCGGCGGCCGGCCGAGCCGTCCCGGATGGCTGACGGCGTAGCCCAGCACGGCGCCCTGTCCGTTTTCGGCGATCAGGCAGCCCGCCGGGAACAGACTCAGCCGCTCCGCCGGGACCGCGCCCGACTCCGGATAGCCGGGATGGACGACCTCCGCGACCCGCTCCACGATGGGCAGATCCGCAACCGTCATCGGGCGCCAGCAGCCGGTCATCTACAGAAGCCCGCTGCCGAGAAACAGCGCTGCCTATTCGATGAAAAGGCCAGTGTTAAGGGGCGTTTTGTCTCCATTCTCAAATCATTCTCCAGCATTTTGTGACAAATAGTGAACCGGCTATTCATCACTTGAGCGATCGATAGAGTTAAGCCAAATTCGCGCCACAGACTGGAAACATCAGACAAACGATTCAGCGCGAGGCTGCTCATGGCGACACTTCCCGGTGGTGCATACGACACTCAATACGGCACTGACGATGCCGATCTCCTGAACGGCGGCGGCAGGGCCGACCATATCATCGCCGGCGACGGCGACGATATGCTGTTCGGCAACTGGGGCGAGGACGTGCTAGACGGCGGGGCCGGCGACGATTACCTCGACGGCGGGGCCCGTTCCGACATCCTGATGGGCGGCAGCGGCGACGACATCCTGATGGGCGGCACGTCCGACGACGTCCTGATCGGCGGCAGCGGCAACGACATCCTCAAGGGCCAGCACGGCCACGACATCCTCCAGGGCGGCAGCGGCAACGACATCCTGGACGGCGGCGACGGCCGTGACATCCTGTACGGCGGATCCGGCAACGATACGCTGCTGGGCGGCGGCCATGCCGACGTGCTCTATGGCGGGTCGGGCGACGACTATCTCAGGGGCGACAACGGCAACGACGTCCTGCACGGCGGCTCCGGCAACGACGTGCTGGCGGGCGGCAACGGCGACGACATGCTGTTCGGCAATGCTGGCGACGACATCCTGCGCGGCGGCA
>NZ_JCACHA010000644.1:0-14371 GCF_059503625.1 Skermanella sp. | reverse complement strand
CACAGGACCATGGCGATGAAGGCCCGCTGCCGCTGGCCGCCGGAAAGTTCGTCGAGGAACCGGTGTGCGACGCCGTCGAGTTCCAGATAGCGCGTCACCCGCTCGATATGCTCCCGGTCTTCGGCGTTCAGACGCCCCTTGGTATAGGGGTAGCGGCCGAACGCGATCAGGTCCCGCACCGTCAGGCGCGACATGACCTGGTTGTCCTGGCGCAGGATGGACAGGCGGCGGGCCAGAACGTCGCCGGGCGTCCGGGTCACGTCCATTCCGTCGACGGTGACCGTGCCCGAACTCATCGGCAGCAGCCTGCTGACGATCGACAGCAACGTCGATTTGCCGGCGCCGTTCGGTCCGATGATCGAGATCACCCCGCCGGCCGGCAGGTCGAGCGTCACGTCGTCCAAGACCAGCGTATCGCCATAGGATTTGCTGACGCTTTTCGCTTCGATCATCGGGCCGATCCACGCACAAGAAGAAACAGGAAGAAGATCCCGCCCAGGAATTCGATGACGATGCTGAGCGCCGTATCGAAGGCGAAAACCCGTTCGAGCACGAGCTGACCGCCGGTCAGCGTCAGGATCGCGACCAGGACGGACGCGGGCAGGATCAAGTCGTGCCGGTGCGACCGGATCAGCATGTAGCCCAGGTTCGCGACCAGCAGCCCGAAGAAGGTGACCGGACCGACGAGAGCGGTCGAGACGGAAACCAGGATGGCCACGATCACCAGGACGCCGGTCACCAGACGGCGGTGTTCGACGCCCAGGCCGATCGCGGCGTCGCGCCCGAGCGCCAGGACGTCGAAGACCCTGATCCACCGCCACCCGACGGCGGAAACCGCCAGGACGATGACCGCCGAGATGGCCAGCAATTCGCCATCGACGCGGTTGAAGCTGGCGAACAGCCGGTCCTGGACGACCAGGAATTCGTTCGGGTCGATGATGCGCTGCATGAAGCCGGAGAGACTGCGGAACAGGACGCCGAACACGATCCCGACCAGCAGGAGGAGGTGCAGGCTGCGCAGCCCTCCGGAGAACAGCCACCGGTAAAGCAGCCCCGCGAACAGCACCATGACGGCGATCTCCACGAGGAAGCGCAGGCGCGGGTCCATCGCCGAAACGTCGGCGGCTCCCAGGAAGAAGACGAGGCTCGTCTGGATGAGCCGGTACAGGAAGTCGAACCCCATGATCGACGGGGTCAGTATCCGGTTGTTGGAGATGGTCTGGAACAGGACGGTGGAAACCGCGATCGAATAGCCGACCAGCACCATCGCCGCGACCTTGGTGCCCCGGAACGTCAGCACGAAGCTCCATTTGCCGCGCGCGTCTAGCGTCATGAACAGGACGATGGCAGCCACGGTGAGCGTCGCGAGGACGATCAGCACCGCCCTCGGCGACAGTGCGCTGCGGTCATGCGGCATGGTTGTTCTTCCGCAGGAGCAGGTAAAGGAAGACCCCGCTGCCGATGATCCCCATCATCGTACCGATCGGGATTTCATAGGGGCGGATTACCAGACGGCCGACGATGTCGCAGGCCAGGACGAGACCGGCGCCCAGCAGTGCTACCCAGGGCAGCGACCGGCGCATGTTGTCGCCCCGGAGGATGCTGACGACGTTGGGCACGATCAGGCCCAGAAAGGGTATCATGCCGCAGGTCACGATCACGGCCGCCGTGACCATCGACACGATGACCAGCCCCAGCGACACGACGCGCCGGTAGTTGAGGCCGAGATTGGTCGTGAAGTCCTCGCCCATGCCGGCGACCGTGAACCTGTCCGCCGCGACATAGGCGATGGCGGTCAGGCCGAACGAGATCCAGAGCAGTTCGTAGCGTCCGCGCAGCACGCCGGAAAAGTCGCCCGTCTCCCAGGCGTTAACCGACTGCATCAGGTCGTAGCGATAGGCGATGAACTGCGTGACCGCGGTGATGACTCCGCCGAGCATGATGCCGACCAGCGGCACGACCAGCGGCGACCGCAGCGGGACCTGCCGCAGGATCGCCAGGAAAAGGCCGGTTCCGGCCAGCGCGAAGACGCTGGCCACCAGCATCCGGCCCATGACCGGCATGCCGGGCGCCAGCAGGGTCACCGCCAGGATGCCCAGGATGGCTGATTCGGCGGTGCCGGCGGTCGATGGCTCGACGAATTTGTTGCGGGCGAGCATCTGGAGGATCAGCCCGGACACCGCCATCGCCGCCCCGGCCAGGACCAGCGCCAGCGTGCGTGGAACCCGGCTGACCAGCAGGACCTGCAAGGCATCGTCGGAAACGCTTCCGTCGAGTAGTGAGCCGAACGCCACGTCGCTGACGCCGACGAACAGGCTGAGCACGGCCAGCAGGCCGACGCCGCAAGCGGGAAGAGCGAGGCTTTTCATCGAGGGATACTGCAAGTCCTACTGGGATCGCTTTCCCGACAGCGCCGTCTTGATGCCGTCGACGTTCCGCTGCAACGCCTGCAATCCGCCGCCGACCAGATACCAGTTCGCGGCGTCGAGATAGACCACCTGGTTCTTTTGCCAGGCGGTGGTCCGGCGCACGATGTCGTTGTCCAGGAACTGACGGGCCGACTGCCCTTCGCGTCCGATCGCGGCATCGCGATCGAGCACGAAGAGCCAGTCCGGATTCGTTTCGAGAATGAATTCGAACGAGATCGCCTGCCCGTGGTTGGCGGTATCCAGCTTCTCCACGGCCGGCGTTATGCCGAACTCGGTATGGATCGCGCCGAACCGGGAGCCCGGACCATAGGCGCTCATCTTGCCCCCGGTCGTCAGGACGAGCAGGCCCCTGCCCGCCTTCAATGCCGTCGTCTTTAGCTCGGCGATCGAGCGTTGCAGCTGGTCGACACGCTGGCGCACCTCGGCTTCCTTGCCGAAGATATGCCCCAGCGTCTGGGCGTTGGATACGGAGCTTGCGATGAAATCGCCGGTACCGGTCGTGAGATCGATCGTCGGCGCTATCTTGGACAGGTCCTGATACTTGGCGGCCGATCGGCCGCTCACGATGACGAGGTCGGGTTCTTCCGCGTTGACCGCTTCGTAGTTCGGCTCGAACATCGTGCCGATCTTCACGTAGTCGGGAGAGTTGTACTTGGCGAGATAGTCGGGCTTGGCGCCGGACGGGACGCCGGTGACCTTGACGCCGATCGCGTCGAGAGTATCGAGGGACGCCATGTCGAAGACCAGGACGTTCTTGGGGTTCGACGGTACCTCGGTTTCGCCCTGCTGATGCCGGACGGCCATGTCCTGGGCATGTCCAGGCAGGGGCGCCATGCACATCAGACCGAGGGCCGCTGCGGCCAGCACGGTGAATTTGCGTCGCGTCACGTTAGTCATGTTGTCTCCCATTCATTGCGTAGAAGGCGCCACCTTGCCCGGTTTCCGGCTGTTTCCACCATCGGAAACACCGACCAGACTCTAATAATGCGACTTATTTGCACTGGCAACCTGTTTGCCGCATCTGCTTCGGTCGTAGTCGTAATTGGAGTCATGGTCGGGTGTTGGTCGCTGCTGGTTAGAACGTCGCGTTCAGGCTGACCCAGAACCAGCTCCCTCGCCAATCAGTCAGCTACCTTCCGTATCCGGTTCCACAACCTTGTCAAATTCCGTCAGATCACGTGTCAGCTCACTAGGTGTGACGATCCCTATAGGGACATGACACACTATTCATTGGAATTTTCCGGCATCTGCCCAGATCGCTGACCGATCAATATCTACCAGGCGTGCGCGCCCACTCAATGCCATGGCAACCTCCAACTCGGTTTGCAGGAGCGTCAGCATATGGGCCACGCCTGGCATGCCCCCAACTGCCAGAGCATGCAGAACTGGTTGGCCTACCAGTACTGCGGAAGCTCCCAGTGCAACAGCTTTAAGAATGTCCGTACCTCGCCGGATACCGCCATCCACCAGGACCGGTAGACAGCCGGCAGCTTTCTCCACCACCAACGGCAAGACGTCAATGGTCGCTGGGAGAGTGTCGAGCGTCCGCCCGCCATGGTTGGAAACAATGATACCACGGGCTCCGGCTTCGATGGCGGGTGCGACATCGTTGGGATTCATGATACCTTTGAGCACCACAGGAAGCTCGGTTACCGAACATAGCCATTCTACGCTCTTCCAGGTAGGAGCATCATGGAGCATGCCTTGAAAGACCGGACTGCCGGGATGAGTCGGTTCGAAGCTCACGGGTTGCATGCCAGCCAAGTTGACCGGCGAAATACCGTCGGGCAGCCGAAAGCCAGCGCGCTGTTCCATATTGCGCATTCCACTGACCGGAGCATCGACGGTAAGCACTATGGCCTTGTAACCTGCGGCCTCGGCTCGCCGGACCAGCGATAGAGTATCGTCGCGCCGGGGCTGAGCATAGAGCTGGAACCACAGCGGGCAGGTCGCCTTTGCGGCGATGTCCTCCAAAGTGACGCTGGCCTGTGTGCTGACGGTCATCCAGGTGCGCGTCAAGGACGCAGCTGTAACCGTCGCCAGTTCGCCATCCAAGTGGACCAGTTTATGATAGGCCACGGGGGCGACAATGACCGGATAAGCCAACGCCTTACCGAACAATTCCGTGCGAGCGCTCGCCTGGGATAGATCCTGTAGGGCTCGGGGCATAAGGTGGAGGCGGTCGTAAGCTTCGCGGTTGGCGCGCTGGGTAATGCCGTCCGCTCCGGCGCCCGCAATATAGGCGCGGACGGCGGGATCGACCCGGGACGCGAAATGGCGCTCGTAATCGAACAGCGATACGGTGTCGGGCGGGACGGTCATGGGCGAACTGCTTTTTCAGCCAGAACCGATGCCTGCCGGGCCAGTACCTGCAGGTTAGGATCAGGATGCGCCGCCAGGGCTGCAGCCATGCTGCGGAAGAAATCGGGAAAACCGTTCTCAAGTGCCCGTCGGAGCCATGGCAGGGCCTGGTCGAGCGCTCCATCAAGGATCAGCATCCGGGCATGGTTGAACTGGCCCCAGCAATCCCCGCCCTCGGCGGCCGCCCTGAAGAAGTCTCGTGCCACGGCTTCATCGGTCGGCACGGCCCGTCCGCATTCGTGAAAAAGGCCCAGCATGTTAAGCGCCTTGACATGGCCTTTCCTGGCCGCTGCGGCGTACAACCGATAGGCTGCTTCGTCGTCGGCGGGAACGCCCTCGCCACGGCAATAGAGATCGCCCAGGTTGAACAGAGCCCAGACATCGCCTCGATCCGCCGCTTTCAGGTAATAGGCCGCTGCCCGTTCTGGATCGGGCACGACTCCCCAGCCCCGCTCATGACAGCGCCCCAGCATATTGAGCGCGCGGGCATCGCCACCTCGTGCTGCGAGCCGGAACCAATCGGCCGCCTGTGCCTGCTCCAATCCGCCCCGGTCGAGACAAAGTTGCCCAAATGCAAGCTGGACGTCGGTGATGCTTGGGCCGGTCCCGCTGGGGCTTGGAGGAGTGGCAGGGGACTGTCTACGATCCAATGCGGTCATTATACCTCCGCCCAGCGGCGAAGAAGATTATGGTAGTGATTTACCAGGGACAGGACAGCATGGTTCTCGTCCCCCAGATCGCGGCGCAACTCGATAATCGTCAAGTCCAGATCGTGGAGCATGGTCCGCAACCCATCATCTTTGACAAGGGATTGCGCGAATAGGAACGACGCCCAGCGGGTGCCGCTCGTTACCGGCCTGACCTGATGTAGGCTGCTGGAGGGATAGACCACCGCATGCCCTGCCGGCAGTTTTATCTGCTTGGTGCCGTAGGTGTCCTCGATAACCAGTTCGCCCCCACCATAGTCCTCAGGATCGTTGAGGAAGATGGTGGTGGAAACATCGGCCCGCATGCGCATGCCGCCGGTGCCCGGGATGATGCGGATGCTGTTATCGACATGGGAGCCGTAAGTCATGTTCCGGTCATAACGGTTGAACATGGGCGGCAATACGCGCAAGGGCAGGACGGCTGAGTTGAACGCCGGGCTGCGGGCCAGCGCCCTCAGAATGAGGGTGCCCAGTTCACGGGCAGTCTCGCCATCTTCCGCGATTTGCAGATTGAACTTGGCCTGCGCTGCTTGGGCGCCCGCCGTGACACGACCGTCGACCCAGGGCGAGGCTTCCAGCACCGACCGGCAATGCGCCACCTCTTCAGCGGTGAGAATGTCCGGAATCTGTAACAGCAAGAGCGTTTCCTCGTAGAAGAACCGGCCGGACCGCTTGTGAGGACGGTTCGGCCATGGCAATCAGAACGTGACGCCGGCTGTCAACATGAAGGTCCGACCCGACGCAGGCACCGCGCGGACGGCATTGAACGCCGAGTTGTAGTTTCGATGGTCACTCAGGTTGAACCCGTTGAGCGCCACCGAGATATCCCGATACTCGTAGGATATGAGGGCATCCAGGGAATAGGTGTCAGGGATACGGGCGGTGTTGGCGCTGTCCGACCAATATTCCGATGCGTACTGGATACCACCGCCGACCATGAACGTACCCGGCAAGCCAGCGTCGAATTCGTAGGTCGTCCAAAGGCTTGCGTTGTGCCTTGGCACGTTGGCGGCGTCGTTGCCGACGACGTCCGGATTGGTCCTGGACTCGGTCACCTCGCCGCTCAGGAATGCGTAGTTGGTGTAGACGTTCCACGCCGAAGTCAGTTTGCCGCTCACGCTCGCTTCAATGCCCCTGACGCGAACGCCGAGGCCAGCTTCCGAGAAGCCCTCGGTGATCGTCCCGGTGGTCGGATCGACTGAGTAGGTGTTGCTTTTGTCGATCTGGAACACGGAGCCGCTGACACCCAGACGGCCGTTCAGAAAATCGGCCTTTCCACCGACCTCGTATAGGTCGGTCTGTTCGGGGTCGAAATTCCGCGCGGAGTTCGGCGTTTCGGCCGTGCCATTAGTGACTGCCGCGGCGATATCGGTGCCGATCGGTTTGTAGGAGCGGGAATAGGATAGATAGAGTGACGATTCGGCGGTTGGTTCGTAGATCAGGCTGACCGAGGGACTCCAGGTAGTTTCGGTGGCCTCGCCGCCGGCGATGGTTGGGTTGTCCGAACTGAAGGTGGTGCGGAAATAATCCCAACGTACACCGGCCTGTACCGAGACCTGATCAAGCAGCCACACGCGGTCAGTGAGGAAAACCCCGGTGTTGGTGACACTGGCTTCGCGGCCACCTTCTGGGGGATAGGTGATGAACGTGTTGGCGGAATAGCTGTGGATGGGATTCCGCACGGTCTGATTTGCGGTGCGGTTATTCCAGCTACCGGACTGGCGTTCATCCTTTTGATAGTTGAAATCGATGCCGCCGTTCGCCTTGTGCCGCAGGCCGAACAGATTGCCCTCTATCTTGGTGCCGGCAATGTTCTGAACGCCCCAGCCTTCCTGCTCGAAGGCCATGCCGCCGCCGGCACCGTATGTCAGTGCCGGATCTCCGCCGCTCAGAAAGAGCGCGCTGCTGGCAGCACTCAATGCCGCAGGGTTGGTGGCGGCGAAATCACGCTCGTAATGGCTCCACCGCGTGTCGTTGTAAAAGGACAGGCTGTTATTCACCTCGTGGGAAAGGGTAGAGGTCAGTATGTGGTTTTCCGTGTCGTCGCGGTCGAGATTGCGGATGTAAGAGGTGGATCGATCCAAGCCGAATTCCGCTGCGGGGCGATAGACGCCATCGCTCCCCAGGACCATCGGTTGCCCCATATCGGGAGTCTTCTTGCCGTTCAGATAGATGTAGTTGAGGTGCCAGGTGGTCGAGGTTCCCAGGCCCAGACCGAAGTCTACGGCCAAGCCTTTGCGGTCGACTTCGGCCTCGTCGCGATCTGCGACGTCCTGGTTGTGGTAAAGGCCATTTACCCGCAGCGCGGCCGTATCGCTGATCGGCTGGTTGACATCGATGGTGGTGCGGTAGACGGGACCCGAACCGATGGACTGTTCGACACCCGTCTGGCTCTTCAGGTTCGCCTTCTTTGTTGTCTGGTTGATGACGCCGCCGGAGTTGCCGACGCCAAAGCCGCTCCCGGTCGGTCCTTTGAAGACCTGGACGGCCTCAGTATTGAAAACGTCATGAGTGTAGACGCCGAAATCTTTCAGACCATCCAGATAGATATCACCGCGGGCGGTCAGGCCGCGGATGCGGAACTGGTCGCCGCTCTGTCCACCATTGCCTTCACCGGTCGAGACAGTGATGCCGGGAACGTTCCTCAGGGTCTGTTCCAGCGAGGTAGCGCGCTGCTGTTCAATGATTTCCTGCGGCACGACGTTAACGACACGAGGCGTCTCCTTCACCGTTTCGGGGAGGCGGGAGACGCCGGTGGGCGCAGCATTGACGTTGCCCGGCACCGGAGCGTCGGCGCCCACCACGTTGACTGGATCGAGGATAAGAATGTCATCGGACGAAGTGCCCGGCACTTCCCCATTTCCCGAAGCGTTCGTCTGTGCGTCCGCCGCCATCGGAAAGGTAGAGAAGGTCATGGCCAGACTGGCAGTCGCGGCACCAGTGAGCACGGGCCTGAGGCAAATAGGGGCGGTGGTTTGTCGCATAGAACTCTCCCGGAATTCGCCACGGCAGGTGTGACGATCAATACTGGGCCTTCTACTAACCGTACCGTTTTCGCCAGCAAGAGCTGAGATTTAGAAGCATTCTAAATTGCAAAAATCGCGCGTGGCGTGGGTATGGCAAAAGGTGCTGCGATGCGCTCATAAAGCTAGGCAAGTGTTGAGTGAGCTTGAGTGGGACAGGCCGCAGGGAGATGATTATTGCTTTATTTTCAAAGGTTAAGGCCAAACAAATGCTGTTTGTTGCAGCGGTCTCAAGGGTTGGGGAAAGGTGCAACTACCAGACTGTTGCATTAAAAGCACATCGATATTAATAATTACTCGCAGTGACGTCAGGCCATCATGTATGTCTGGTCTTCCAAAGCAGCTCCGCTTGCTGCCATGCCTCGTCGAAGCTCATCCCCTCGATGCTGGGAATGGAAAAGAGCGCGAAAGCAGCAGTGCCGGTGATGATCCGCTCCGCCCTGGCGTCTCGGGTCGCTCCGGTCCACACCCCTTGCCAGTACTCCAGGCTGGTCACGCGTGGCCGAGGGGTGGCTGGAGGTTCGGCCATGCGCGCCGGGAACACGAGATCATGCGCTTCACCATTGACGAGGCGGTGCATGGTGGTCCGACGGAAGGGACTGAACTGGGCAACGTCGCGGACATTGCCCAGCACTACCATGTTCTTCCATTCCAGGATTTTAGCAGTGTCGCGATGCAATTCCTTATACGATGGCTTCGCCACACCAAGCAGGCTGGTCCTGCTGTCGACCGGCTTGAGCATGTGAACTGCCTCGAACGCCACCGAGCGGATCTGCGTCAGACGGTGCAGGCCGATGAGCCTGTGAATCTGAGGAGCCAGATCGGCGAGAGGGATGTAAACGATCTTTTCCCGTACCAGAGCCGACACAATTTCGTCAGCCGTCCTGCCTACCGGAATTTGCAAAGCTGCGGCAAGGACATCATACCGGCCGGCAGTGGCGCCTCCTCCGGTATTGCCATGAAGTACGACCCGATAACCCGCCTGCGCCACCAAACGGGCCGCATGAAAGAACCATGGCGGATTATGGTAGTTGGGCGAGGTGAAACACGGCCAATCAACGTCTGCCTGGAGCGTCCTGCCGAGTCTGGCTGCCACATGGGTATGCATTGCCCGCACAAAACCCGCAAGTTCCGGCGCAGTTGCCCCGCGCATTCGAACCATGCCGAGCAGAGCGCCGATTTGCACCGGGTCTGCATTACCCGCCAGGATGATCCCCATCGCTTCTTCGGCTTCGTCGGTGGTCAAGGGGCGGCCATGCCCACCTCCGGCAATCCCAAGCACGCCGATGTGCCGCGCAAGCCTATCATGGGCGGGGGCATCCTGTCCGATGCTATCCAACTTCGCCAACAGTTCGGATGGCGTGGGCTGCCCGTCGAGCAGATTGGCTGACCTAACCTTCAGGGGCGGTGTGGGGAGAACACGCGGCACGTTCCACTGCGGATCTAACTGTGCCTCCTGCGGCACGTCGCCCGTCTTCACGTCGAACACGGCATCGATCTCCATGGCGAGCGCCTGGACTTTGGGACGCAGAGCTTCAGCAAATGGAGTGGGAACGAGGCCGCGCCCTGTGCGGACAAATAGCGGATCGCCCAGCTCTTCGCGCAATTGCCCTAGCAGGCGGCTGAGAGCTGATGTCTGAAGCCCCAGATGCTTAGCCGCCAACGTGACGTTTCGTTTCGACAGCAGGGCGTTCAATGCAATGATCAATCGTCCTCGCACCAACTTATCGCCCGTTCGTCTGGATTTGAGCTTCTCCAGGCACGGCGTGGTTGGAAGATCATTGATTTTACCCATTGTTCGCTTTCGGTTCTACAGCAACTGCATGGTTTAGCGGCGATGATGCTGAGGTGATAATGATATGCAGTCGCGATATTGCGCAATACGAGATACAATGTCATCAAGTTAGCCGGTGCCCGTCCTTTAATTGTGCATGGCTAAACGAAGTGGCTGCGGTGGCTTACATTTCCTACGAGCATGTCTTGCGGGTCATAGCCAGCGCAACGGACCTGAAGCAGGAGATCGGCGCCACGGCGGGACCATCGCATCTGCTGGGATTTGTTCATGCGGCGGTTGACCAGGAAGTTGGCGGTGCCTTCGGTGAGCGCTGTGCCGACCCGCAAACCAGCCCGATGGCGCTCGGCATAATTGACCAGCCAGGCGCTCTGGCTGGTCAGATAACGGTCGATCTCGCCCAGCGCTGTCCAGAGCCGGCGTGACGATGGAGGGACTGTCGAGCGATTGGGGGTGCAGTGGTGAATAGGGTATGACCGACCGACTTTATGGCTGGTTGGGGATCAGGAATGGGGTGGGTTTTGCGCCTGGTGGAAACCGGGATCGATGGGTCGAGCCGAAGCGTCGACGTGATGGCGCTCGATTGCCCCAGTGATCTCAGCGACATCGCGGGTCTGGGGTTGACCCTGGCGCAGGGCAAGCGGCTTGTGGCTCTGGTCCAACAGGAAATCGTCACGGCTCAGAGCCGGGATCATGCGGTCCGACGGCCGGACTGCCGAACCTGCACCATCCCCTGCCATGTCAAGGACTACAGGCCTCACCAGATCGCCACCCTGTTCGGTCAGGTCATGCTCCGGCTGCCCCGCTTCCACTGTGCCGGTTGCGGCGGCGTGGAGGCTGGCCACGGCTGGCCGGCGCATTGCCGCTCGACACCTGAACTCGATCAGGTCCGGGCGCAGTTTTCCGCCTGTATGCCCTACCGGGTCGCCGCCGGCGTGCTCGAACACCTTCTGCCGATCGATGCTGGGATTGACCGCGAAACCCTGCGCGCCTGCACGCTCAAGGTCGGCGCGGAACTGCGGGACGCCGCTGCGACTGAGCCGGCAACGGCGGCCACCGCGATCACATTGACCCTTGATTCAACCTTCATCCGGAGCTGCGAGGCGGGTCAGCGTCATCTCGAAATTCACCTTGGAAATGTCGAAACACCTGACGGCAGCCGGCAGGTGTTCGCTGCGGTCACGAAAACAGACACTTCGATCACAGCGCTGATCCGGCGCGGCCTCAAGGAAGTCGGCCACACCGACGAAACCGAACTGACGGCATTTACCGACGGCTGTTCCGGTCTGCGCTCGATCCTGGTCAAGGCTGGCGTCACCAAGCCGCCGGGCCTCGACTGGTTCCACATTGCCATGCGGCTTCAGCATGCCGGGAAGACCGCGGGCACTCTGCCGGCCGAGACGCCGGAGCAGGAGAACGCCAGGGCCGTGATCGTTGCGGAGGTTGACCGCCTGCACTGGCGCATCTGGAACGGCAAGGCAAAGGATGCCAAGGTCACAATCGAGCGCATCCGCGCCGTCATGCCAGTCTTCCAGGGCGAACAGAGCGGCCGAAAGAAGGATCCATCGTCACGCCGGCTGTGGACGGCGCTGCGCGAGATCGACCGCTACCTCACCAGTCAAAGGGCCTGGCTGATCAACTATGCTGAACGCCATCGCGCCGGTTTACGGATCGGCACATCGCTCACCGAAGGAACCGCGAACTTCCTGGTCAACCGCCGCATGAACAAATCCCAGCAGATGCGATGGTCCCGCCGTGGCGCCGATCTCCTGCTTCAGGTTCGTTGCGCCGGCTTCAATGGCAAACTCGGGTCCAGCTTCGGCCAGCTGTTCCAGGCCGTCGATCCCGCCTCAGAGCTGGCCATGGCGGCCTGACCCCCAATCGCTCGGCAATCCCATAGAAGGGCTGGTCAGGTCATCCGATTTGGCACAATAGCTCCATCCGATTTGGCACAATAACACCCTATAACCCATTGATTATAAACAGAAAATCGGCTCTAGAACAATAACTGTTGAACATAAGAACACTAACATGTGTTGTGTTGTGTTTTTATAAATTTTATTTTATTTTGTTTGAAATGCACTGCGAAGTTGTCGCCGGTTCTGTTACCTCCCAGCCCCCACGCCGATCATGCCCCTAGAAGTTCGTAGGAAGCTCACTGGTGAGGCAAAGGGGGTCGGCATGGGGGTAGTCCCATGGTGCCCTTTTCGGCCTACCAGAGCGCTTTTTTTCGCCTTTGGCAGGAAACGTCCCCAAGCTTGAGCACCATTGCCGGCAAATTCCCGACAGAGAGCCACCGTGGGCCCATGATCGACATGCTTTGCGCGAGGTCAAGCAGGCTGGCCCGTCCGTCCTTTCATTCCGATCGCTGGCACCGTTGGCCCGCAGCCATGGCGACGTAAACCATAGTCGCGATCCTGTTGATTAAGAACCCACCGCATATTGAGACATCATTCATCTGGTTATAAGAATATTCTCCTTGATGTTGGATCCTCGATGGTTTTAGCTGGTTTTATATGAGCGAGCTGTCTTTGCCATCTTCCATATCATCCCTTAGCCGGTGGGTTTCAGGGGCTTTTCGCCTGTGATCTTAGCAGTTTCCCGGATCGCGTGAGTTTATCGCTCCACATCGGAGTCGTTTCCGCCCGGCCTGGGGGTGGATGGACGAGGCCATGTCGGTCGACAACTGATTGGGGGTGATCGGCCCAACGTAGGTCGTTGTCGATCTGGACGCCAAGACCTATGCGGCAATCCACGACAAGGCTACATGCTGCAAGACGGTAGCCGCGATGGTAGCGCAGGTGCTCTTACAGGAATGGACGCCAGGGAGGAGGCCAACCACCACCTACCAACTGAGCAAGCAACCACTTGGCTCACATGGTTATGACCATTAGTACATTATGGAAAACATTGCTCAAGCAATTGCCCGTTGCTAAACGACCACCGCATTGTAAAACGGGGGAGATATGAACGGCATCGACGCACGACACCGACTGATCGAGCGGAGCCGCGTACTGGCACCGGCTTACGCGCAGGCGGTACTGACAGGGGACATTCAGGATCTGCTGCTCGTGCGCCAAGAACTCGCCGAGACCATGATCAAGGCGGATGAACTGATAGCCGAGCGCATAGAAGCGCAGATCAGGAAAAGGCTAAAAGCAGAGAGGAAGATATTTCGCCGGTAGGGTATCGCCTTGGTAGTCAGGAGAGACCACCAAGAAAACCGTTACGAAATCGCTGTTTTGGGCATCAACAGCCTTCCACCCATTTTCAGCCGGTTCGAAGTTACTGCTATCAGACAGCTCTCTGACCGGCTTGCAGGCGGTTCCCTGCGAAGGCTATTGACGTTCCATCGTAGGCGAATTGGTCGACCGCTCGGTGGCGACCTCAGCTGACAGGAATTAGCATTTGGTTAATCGTAGACGAGAACCGATGGTCACCCGCGGAACATGGGTATTGGGGGAGTGGCCGCTCCCTCTCGTCCGGATCAAGTGTGAGAAGTGCCAGCGACTGGGTCAGTACCACACGCAGCGGCTAGTAGATCAGCATGGCGCTGACATGAATATGCCGGAGCTTCGCCATGTGTTGGTTCGGTGCTCCAAGCGGTACACGATGAACGATCCGTGCCAAGTCGTTTTTGTCGATCGGGTCGAGCGCTGACCCAGACACAACAGCGACCCGCATTTCGGGAGATGGCGGGCCGCTGTGACTTACCAGACGGGATGATGGCATTAAGCCAGGGTAAATTCCCCGGTTTGGAAAAGCGCATTTCCGCTTCAGCGTCCGTAGAGTTCGTCGATGTCAAAGGCAATTCCCGGCGGGTCCAGTGCGATCCTTCCGCTTGAGACAATGTGGGTGTCGATGTTGCCATCCGGAGCTCGTCGATGGTGAATCACGCCCCGCCTGGCGGTCAGCACGATGAGGTAGTGGATGATGCTGGGAACGCGGAAGTAACCATCCAGCTTGGCTCCCGTGTCGACACCCTTGGTCCCGGGAGACAGGACCTCGACAACAATTACGGGATTGGTGGCGGCCGTGGCGTCATCGGGGAGCGGCGGG
>NZ_JCACHA010000643.1:0-14380 GCF_059503625.1 Skermanella sp. | reverse complement strand
GCTCCGGCCATGGCAGCCGGAGCAGGAGGACGCCCCCGGAGGCTCCTTGGCAAGCGGGAGCGGGGCCGGCTGCTGCGCCAAGGCCGGCCCGCTTAAGAACAGGAGCATCGCGGCAAAGACTGTTCTCAACTCCATGGGCGATCCTTCCCCATCAGGCCTTGCGCAAATCCGCGTTGGCCAGCGGAACCGACCGGATGCGCTTGCCGGTCGCGGCGAAGATAGCATTGAGAACGGCAGGAGCCGCCACGAAGATCGTCGGCTCGCCGACGCCGCCCCAGAACCCGCCGGATGGGAGGACGATGGTCTCGACCGCTGGCATCTGGTCCATCCGCATCATCTGGTAGGTGTCGAAGTTCTCCTGCTGGACCCGTCCGTCCTTCAGCGTGATCTCGCCGTAGAGCAGCGCCGTCAGCCCGTAAACGAAGGAGCCCTCGACCTGCGCCGCGATCTGCTGCGGGTTGACCGCATGGCCGCAGTCGGTCGCCGCGACGATCCGGTGGATCTTCAGGTCGCCGCTGTCGCTGACCGACACCTCGGCGCAGGCCGCCACGTAGCTGCCGTAGCCCATGTGCTGGGACAGGCCGCGATAGACGCCTTCCGGGGCGGGCGTGCCCCAGCCGGCCTTCTCGGCGACCGCGTTCAGCACGGCCAGATGCTTCGGGTGGTTCACCAGCAGCTTGCGGCGGAACTCCAGCGGGTCCTTGCCGGCGGCATGGGCCAGCTCGTCCACGAAGCACTCAAGGTAGATGGCGTTCTGGTTGTTGTTGACGCCGCGCCAGAACCCCGGCGGTACGGGCGGGTTCCGCATCGCGTGGTCGATCAGCAGGTTCGGCACGGTGTAGCCGAACACGCCTTCGGTCCCGGTCGGGTTGAGGCCCTGGAAGGTCGCCGGGTCCTTGCCGTTCTGAAGCCCCTGCGGGTTGATGTTGGCCAGGATCGACTGGCCGGAAATCCGCATGTGCAGGCCGTCCAGGTTGCCCTCCGCGTCCAGCGCTCCGGTCAGCTTGCACTGGGTGATCGGGTGGTAGCGCCCGTGCAGCATGTCCTCCTCGCGCGACCAGAGCAGCTTGACCGGCGTGCCGGGCATCTGCTTGGCGATCAGGACGGCATGCCTGACATAGTCGTGGCTGGACGACCGGCGGCCGAACCCGCCGCCCAGGTGCAGGCGGTAGACCTCGCATTGCGGGATCGGCAGGCCCGCGGCGGTCGATGCGGTGGCAAGGGCGGCCTCCGCGTTCTGGGTCGCGGTCCAGACCTCGCAACGGTCGCCGGAGAACAGCGCCGTCGCGTTCATCGGCTCCATGGTGACATGGTGCTGAT
Source organism: Skermanella sp. (assembly GCF_059503625.1). Taxonomy (NCBI): domain Bacteria; kingdom Pseudomonadati; phylum Pseudomonadota; class Alphaproteobacteria; order Rhodospirillales; family Azospirillaceae; genus Skermanella; species Skermanella sp. Next base: position 13,060 of record NZ_JCACHA010000643.1, on the reverse strand, counting down.
AGGGATAGCTGTAGACCGCGTCGACCTTCCGGGCGCCCGGCTTGGCGAGCGACGCCTTGATGTCGCCTGCCTGGTTGCCGATAAAGGCTTCGGTCGCGTCCAGGCCCTCCTTCAGGGTGGCCGCGATCTGCTCGCTCGACAGGCCGGCATTGGGGCCTTCGTCCCACTCGACCGGCAGAGCGTCGAGCGCCGTCTTGGCGCGCCACCACGTATCCGCCACCACGGCCACGGCGGTGTCGCCGACCGCGACGACTTGTCTGACGCCGGGCATCGTCTCGACCGCCTTGGCGTCGAAGCTCCTGACCTTGCCGCCGAAGACCGGGCATTCGCGGATCGCCGCGTTCAGCATGCCCGGCAGCTTCATGTCGATCGAATAGACCTGGGCGCCGTTCAGCTTCTCGGCGGTATCCAGCCGGGGAAGCGGCTTTCCCGCGATCTTCCAGTCCTTCGGGTCCTTGAGCTGGATATCGGTGGGCGGCTGAAGCTGTGCCGCCGCCATCGCCACCTTGCCGTAGGTCGTCGTCTTGCCGGACGCGGCATGGCTGATGACGCCCTTGTCGACGGTGCACTCGGAGGCCTGCACCTTCCACTCGTTGGCGGCGGCTTGGATCAGCATCTGCTTGGCGGCGGCGCCGCCCTTGCGGACATAGTCCTGCGAGTCGCGGATGCCCCGGCTGCCCGCCGTCTGGAAGTTGCCCCAGACGCGGTTGCGCGCGACGTTCTGTCCGGGGGTCGGGTACTCGGTCGTGACGCGCGACCAGTCGCAGTCCAGCTCCTCCGCGACGAGCTGGGCAAGGCCGGTCAGCGTGCCCTGCCCCATCTCGACGCGGGCGATGCGGATGACGACGGTGTCGTCGGGCTTCACCACCACCCAGGCGTTGAGTTCGGGGACGGCGGCGCCGGTCGCCGGAGTGGCTGCTTCGGCTGCCGTGAAAGGGATGTGGAATCCCAGCATGAAGCCGCCGGCAGCGGCGGCCGAACCCGCCAGGAAGCCGCGGCGCGAGGTCTTGAGCATGGTGGTCATGGTTATCCTCAATCCTTCGCGTCAGCCGCGGGTTGCTTCGCCGGTGTCGCCGGCGGCCATCTTGATCGCGGCGCGGATGCGGTTGTAGGTGCCGCAGCGGCAGATGTTGCTCATCTCGGTGTTGATGTCGTCGTCCGTCGGGTTGGGGTTCGACTGGAGCAGCGCCACGGCGGCCATGATCTGGCCGGATTGACAGTAGCCGCATTGCGGCACGTCCAGCGCCGCCCAGGCCTTCTGCACCGGATGGCTGCTGTCGGGCGACAGCCCTTCGATCGTGACGATCTTCTGATCGGCAGTGACGGCGCTGAGCGGGGTCACGCAGGACCGGGTGGCGACCCCGTCCAGATGCACGGTGCAGGCGCCGCACTGGGCGATGCCGCAGCCGAACTTGGTGCCGGTAAGGCCGATCTGCTCACGGATCACCCACAGCAGCGGGGTGTCCGGTTCGGCGTCGACCTCGTGCATTTTTCCATTTACGGTAAGCTGAACCACGGAAATCCTCCTGTCCCGGACCACCTGGGCGGCGGTCGCAATCCCTTGTATTCGTTCGGTATTTTTGTTCGTTCTACCAATTACATTAAACCGTCCGGCGGGACGGCGCAATTGGGGTCGAGCACAGTTCGCTACAGTACATGTATCCGGCCGGCATATCGGGTAGTGCTCCACGCCGGTCGTCTTGAAGATTACCGTCCCGATCGCGAAGACATCTGTCTTCTAGGTCAAGGACGTCGCAGCCATCGCGATGACGCCCAACACCATGATCGCGACGGCGATCCAGCCGACGATCCGGAGCGACGCCGGGATCGTATGCTCGCCCATGACCTCCGGCTTCGACGCCATCAGCATCATCACCGCCATCACGGGCACGGCGACGACGCCGTTGATCACGGCGCTCCAGAACAGCGCCTGCATCGGATCGATGCCGACGAAGTTGATGCCGATGCCGATCAGCGTCGCGAAGGCTACGGTGCCGTAGAAGGCCTTGGCCTCCAGCGGGCCGCGGCTGAGGCCGACCGGCCAGTGGCGGGCTTCGCCGATCGCGTAGGCGGCCGATCCGGCCAGGATCGGGACCGCAAGCAGGCCGGTACCGACGATGCCCAGCGAGAACACGGCCATCGCCAGCGGACCGGCGGCCGGACGCAGGGCCTCGGCGGCATCGGCGGAGGTGCGGATCTCGGTGATGCCGCCGGCGTTCAGGGTCGCCGCCGCGGTGATCATGATCGACAGTCCGACGAAGGTCGCGACCGCCATGCCGACATAGGTATCCAGCTGGATGCGCCTTATGGCTTGCGGAGCCTGATGGGGCGCGTGGATCAAGGGCTCGCGCTCCGGCTTGACGCGCTGGTCCTCCGCCTCCTGGCTCGACTGCCAGAAGAACAGGAAGGGGCTGATCGCCGCCCCGAAGATCGCGACGATCATGGTTATCCGGTCGGCATCGTATACCGCCGGGACCATTCCCGCCGCGACGTCGCCCCACGACACGTCGGCCAGCAGGACGGTCGCGACATAGGCCAGCAGCGACAGCGTGGTCCATTTGAGGATGGAGACGTAGCGCGTGTACCGCATGAAGACCTGCAACCCGACGCATAGGACGCCGAACAGCACGACATACAGCAGTCTAGGTCCACCGATCAGCATCGCCAGGGCGTCGCCCATGATGCCGAGGTCGGCGGAAAGCTGGATCGTGTTCGCGATCAGCAGAAGCCCCACGAAGGCATTGAGCAGCCAGGGCGGATAGTGGCGGCGGATATTGCCGGCAAGTCCGTTCCCTGTCGTCCGCCCGATCCGGGCGCTGACCTGCTGGACCACGACCATCAGCGGAAAGACCAGCGGCAGCAGCCAGCATAGCGCATAGCCGAACTTGGCTCCCGCCTGGGAATACGTGGCGATGGCGGTCGGATCGTCGTCCGACGCGCCGCTGATCAGACCCGGACCGAGGACGCCGAGAAGACGGGGCTTGCTTGTTTCGACGACGGAAGAGGGAGGAAGTTTAGATTGAAAGTTCATTCACAGATACAACCTTTTGGTGCCGATTCCAGATGTCTGGACGACCACCAACAGGGCTGTTCCGCAACCGTCGCACCGGCCCCGGCCGTCTTTTCGGCCTACCCGCCGATCATAGGCAAACCGTCAGATCTCCACCTGTCCGCCCAGTTCCACGACCCGGTCGAACGGCAGGCAGAAGAACTCCAGCGGGTTGGCGGAGCTTCGGAACATCCAGGCGAACAGCTTCTCCCGCCAGATCGGCATGCCGGGCTTGGCACTGGGAATGACGGTCTTGCGGCTGAGGAAGTACGAGACGGTCGCCGGCTCGTAGATGAAGCCGAGCTGGTCGTAGCGGGCCTCCCGCAGGGTCCGGGGAATGTTGGGCGACTGCATATAGCCGTAATGCAGGTTCACGCGGTTGCAGTTGCAGCTCAGGTCGATGCCCCTGACCCGGCGTTCATGGGAGACATAGGGGACTTCCTCGATGATGACGCTCAGCAGGATGACGCGTTCGTGCAGGACGTGGTTGTGCTTCAGGTTGTTGAGCAGCGACAGCGGCACGCCGCCGCTCACGTTGGCCAGGAAGATCGCGGTCCCCGGCACCCGCACGACATCCTTCGCGACCTTCTGGAAGAACTCCGCTTCGGGGACGGCATCGTGCTCGAAGCCGGCCTTCAGCAGCGCGCGGCCCCGGTTCCAGGTGGTCAGCAAAAGGAAGATGACCAGCCCGATGGTCAGCGGGAACCAGCCGCCGTGCAGGATCTTGGTCGAATTGGCGATAAAGAACGACAGGTCCACGATCAGGAAGAAGACGACCAGCGGCACGGTGTAGCGCCGGGGCCATTGCCACAGCAGCACCATGACCAATGCTATCAGCACGGTATCGATCACCATCGTCCCGGTCACCGCCACCCCATAGGCGGAGGCAAGGTTGGTCGAGGTCTGGAAACCCAGGACCAGCGCCAGCACGAAGACGGCCAAGGTCCAGTTGAGGACGGGGATGTAGATCTGTCCGATCTCGGTCTCGGAGGTATGGACGATGCTCATGCGCGGCAGATAGCCCAGATGCATCGCCTGCCGGGTCACCGAGAAGGCGCCCGATATCACAGCCTGCGAGGCGATGACCGAAGCCGTGGTGGCGAGCAGCACCAGGGGAATGCCGGCCCAGCCCGGCCCCAGGTGGAAGAACGGATTGACGATGCTGTCGGGGTGCGTCAGCAGCAGCGCGCCCTGTCCGAAGTAGTTGAGCATCAGGGCCGGCAGCACCAGCAGGTACCAGGCCAGCCGGATCGGCAGCCGGCCGAAATGGCCCATGTCGGTGTACAGCGCCTCCGCACCCGTCACCGCCAGCACGACGGCGCCCAGCGCCAGGAAGGCGGTCAGCCCGTCCTCGATCATGAAGGCGGCGGCATAATGGGGGCTCAGCGCCCACAAAACGTCCGGGTCCTGGACGATGTTCAGGATGCCGAGCACGGCCAGGGTGCTGAACCACAGCAGCATGACCGGACCGAAGAACACCCCGATCCGCGCCGTTCCGTGGCTCTGGATCACGAACAGCGCGATCAGGATAGCGATGGTCAGCGGGACTACGGCGGGATGGAGCTGCGGAGCAGCCACCTCCAGCCCCTCCACGGCGGACAGCACGGAGATGGCCGGCGTTATCATGCTGTCGCCGTAGAACAGGGCGGCGGCGAAGACGCCGAGCATGCCGACAAGCGCCGCAACGCCCGGCTTGCCCTGAGTCACCCGGTTGAGCAGGGCCAGCAGCGCCAGGCTGCCGCCCTCTCCCCGGTTGTCGGCCCGCATGATGACGATGACGTATTTGACCGAAACGATGATGGTGACGGCCCAGAAGATCAGCGACAGAACGCCCAGGACATGCAGGCGGTCGAGTTCCAGAGGATGCGGACCGGCGAAGGTTTCCTTCATGGTATAGAGGGGACTGGTGCCGATATCGCCGAAGACGACCCCGATCGCGCCGAAGACGAGCGCCGCAACGGAAGACTGTTCCGCGTGAGGGCCGGCTTGGGGGTGCGGGGCGGGGTCCACCATCTCGTTTCCGCTACTCATGCGTTTCGACCCCTTTTGCGGCGTTCCTCGACAGCTTCACTCAAACACGCAGGCGGATGCAAAGTCTCACCGGCCATCTTTTGTCCCTTATGCCCTGCTCCCGTGCGGCGAAAAGCGGGGGTGATCGGCAACGAAAATCGGCTAAAGAGGGGGTTTGCACAGGCAACCTGGAAAAAGGGCCGGGAATGATCGAGATCCGTGACCCCACGGCAGCTGACGAAGTGGCTTGGCGCTGCTTATGGAACGGCTATCTCAGCTTCTACGAGACGATGGTCCCCGAAGAGGTCACGGCGGAAACTTGGCGCCGCATCCTCGATCCCAAGTCCGGCATCTTCGCCCGGCTGGCGGTGCGAAAGAACAAGGTCGTCGGCTTCGCCGTCGCGATGCTCCACCCCGGAACATGGTCGGCGACGCCGGTCTGCTACCTGGAAGACCTGTTCGTCGCCCACAACGTGCGGGGGCATGGCGCCGGCCGCGCCCTGATCGAGGATCTCATCGCCCAGGGCCGCGAGCAGGGCTGGCGAAAAGTCTACTGGCAGACGCGCGCGGACAATGCGGCGGCCCGCCGCCTTTACGACAGCTTCGCAACCGCCGACGGCTTCGTGCGCTACACGGTGGAACTCCGTTAAAGTCACGTGCCGCGCAAGTCGCAGTACGTTGTGGTCCACCCCATTCACCGAACGCCTTCGGCATTAGAACAACTGACATCGTTGCAAGAAAGGGGTGGGTTCGAATAAACTAAATTCATGTCAACTTTTATCTCAATGCTTATCGTCGTGATATTGGGATGGCTGCTGATGGCGCCGCTGATCATCCCGCCGTGCTGGCAATTGTGCCGTCGCTGGGGTTATGCGCCGGCACTCTCCCTGCTGCTTCTGATCCCTTATCTGGGATTCGTCATCCTCATCCTGCTGCTGCAAAGCCCCCGGTCGAACGAACCAGGTATCGCCCGACGCTCGTGAACGGCGTCCGCGCACCATGAAGAAGGGCCAACATGATCTCATTTCACGCCTTCCAGATGGGTCTGCTCTTGTTGCTGTTCTGCGCGGTCATGGCGCCGCTGCCGGGATGCTGGAAGATCTGCCGGCGGGCCGGCTGGCCTGGGTGGATGTCCCTGCTGATCGTCATCCCCATCGTCAATGCGGCCGCGGTCTTCCTGTTCGTGAACTCTAAACCCAGCCGGGTCAACGCCGCGCTGCGCCGTAACGTCGAGCCCAATTCGACGCTCCATCTCCCGGTACACCACTGAAAGATGCCGATACGAATGCGCAGACGCCATTTCCTGAAGTCTCTGGCCGCCGTGACGGCCGCCGCCACGGCCGGCCTGCCGATGGTATTCCCGGCACGGGACCCGCTGGAAGCCATGCGTGCCCTGGGACGGACATACCTGGAGCTTCATCCGGAGGAAGCATCCGCTGCCCGGGCGTGGCAGGTCTCGCTGGCGGAAGCCGGGGAAACCGGCATGCGCGGCCACACCGCCCGTCACGCACGGCTCGACCTTGAGGACGGCGAGGTCGTGACGGTCGATGGCTGGGTCCTGCCCCGTTCGCTGGCGCTCACCTGTTCCGCCCTGGCGCTGGCATAAGGGACCCAGGCATGTTCATCGATCTGCGCAGCCTGGACGACGGCTCCGTCCTCGAAGCCGACATCTGCATCGTCGGCGCCGGCCCCGCCGGCATCAGCATGGCCCGCAGCCTGATCGGCACCGGCATCGACGTGCTGGTGATCGAAAGCGGCGACATGGAATACGACGACGCCACCCAGGCGCTCTATCGGGGCGAGAGCGTCGGCGTGCCCTATTTCGGCCTGGACGAAGCGCGGCTGCGCTTCTTCGGCGGCAGTTCGAACCACTGGGACAACTGGTGCGGCGAGTTCCAGCCGATCGATTTCCAGCAGCGCTCCTGGGTCCCGTTCAGCGGCTGGCCGTTCGGCCCCGAGGAGCTGGAGCCCTGGTACGACTTGGCCAGACCGATCTGTTCGCTCGGCCCGAGGCGAAAGAACGCCGAGATCTGGGACAAGCTGAACGTCGAACCCATCGTCCTCGACGAGTCGCGGCTGAAGTTCCACTTCTGGGAGATCGCAACGCCGACCCGTTTCGGCGAGGTTTACCGGGAAGAGCTGCGCAAGGCCCCGAACATCCGCGTTCTGCTGAACGCCAACGCCACCGAAGTCGTCAGCGACGCCGCAGCCCATAAGGTCGAGTCGGTCGAGTTGGTGACCTTCAACGGCCACAAGGCCAGCGTCAAGGCGCGCCAATTCGTGCTGGCCTGCGGCGCGATCGAGAATGCCCGGCTGATGCTGGCGTCGGACCGGATCGAGCCGCACGGCATCGGCAACCGGCGCGATGTGGTCGGCCGCTTCTTCATGGAGCATCCGCGCGACCGGATCGGCAGCCTGGCGACGAACGACCCATTCCACCTGATCGACATGTTCCGGCCGGGCTGGTTCGGCGAGCACGTCTTCTGCCCTTCCATCACCGTCCCGGCGGAAAAGACGAAGGCCGAACAGATCCTCAACACCCGGCTTCAGCTTCTATACGTGACCGACGAGACGTCGATGGCGACGATGCGCCGCTTCGCCCAGTCGATCGAGGCCGGACGGGTGCCCGACCGGCTGGCGGAAGGATTGTGGGACCTGATCCAGGGAACCGACATCACCGCCTACAACCTGTACCGGCGGGCGGTCCATAACCGTCCCATGGTGCCGAAGCCCGATGGCGTGCAGCAGGTCTATTTCCTGTGTCAGGCGGAACAGGCGCCCAACCCGGACAGCAGGATCACCCTGTCGGACCGGCGCGACGCGCTCGACTCAAGGCTGCCGGTACTGGACTGGCGGCTGGGAGAGCTGGACAAGCGGACCCTCCAGGTCCAGGGCAAGCTGCTGGGCGGCGAACTGGCGCGGCTGGGGCTGGGGCTGTTCCAGTTCGACCCATGGTTGCGGGAAGGCGGGACCTCCTGGAGCCCGTCCATGGTCGGCGGGTACCATCAGATGGGAACGACCCGGATGTCCGACGACGAGCGGACCGGCGTGGTGGACGCCGATTGCAAAGTCCACGGTCTTGACAACCTGTACGTTGCCGGAAGCTCGGTCTACCCGACCGGCAGCAACATCAACCCGACGCTGACGCTGGTTGCCTTGGCGTTGCGCCTTTGCGACCACCTGAAGCAGCGGATCACGGAGCGGGTGTAGCCTGACCCAGCTTCGCCGCCGGCTCGTCCACCAGCGCCGTGAAATGCCGGTACGCCCTGGCCGCGATGTCGCGCGCCAGCAGTTCCAGCGCGTCGAAGCCGAAATCCCGGTCCTCGGCTCTCTCCGGAAAGGCGGCGCGGATCATGGCCTCGCGCAGGCCCGCCGGGGCCTTGTCGGCGACGAACTTGCCCTCGGTGGTCAGGCGCAGGAAGCCCTGGATGCGCCGCCACAGGGACAGGGCGCTGCACAGGTCTTCCGCGACCGTCCCGTCCAGCACGCCGGCCTGGGCGGCGGCGCGCAACGCCGTGGCGGCGTCGCTGCTGAGGATCTCCGGATGGTCGGCGGCATAGCGGAGCATCAGGTACTGGGCGATGAACTCGACGTCGATGGTGCCGCCCCGGACGTATTTCACTTCCCAGATGTCGGTGGTGCCGAACTCCTTGTCGATCCGGACGCGCATCTCCGCCACGTCGCGCAGCAGCTTGTCGGGGTCACGCGGCCGGGTCAGGATCTCGCGGACCGCATCGTTCAGGCGCGACGTCAGTTCGGCCGGGCCATGGATCACGCGGGCGCGGGTCAGCGCCATGTGCTCCCACGTCCAGGCGTCGTTGAGCTGGTAGCGGGTGAACGCTTCGAGGCTGATCGCCAGAGGACCGGACTTGCCGCTGGGACGCAGGCGCATGTCGATGTCGTACAGCCGGCCCTCGCCGGTAGGGGCCGTCACGGCGTTGATCGTCCGCTGGGTCAGGCGGATGAAATACTCGTTCGGCGCCAGCGGCTTGGGTCCGTCGGAGGTCCCGATGCCGGGCGGCACGTCGTAGACCATGATGAGGTCCAGGTCGGACCGCAGGGTCATCTGCCGGCTGCCCAGCTTGCCCAAGGCCAGGATCGCCATGGAATGGCCGTCGAACCGGCCGTGGCGGCGGGCGAAGTCGTCGGCGACGCGCGGCTCCAGCGCCGCCAGCGCCAGATCGGCCACGTCGGACAGGAACGGCCCGCAGCGCTCGCCGTCGGTGATGTTGCGGAGGATGTGGATGCCGGCCCAGAGGATCTGGTCGTTGGTCCAGCGCCGGGCGATGTTCAGCACGTCCTCGAAATCCCGTGCCTGGGCCAGCAGCAGGTCGAGCTGTTCGGCCAGCGATTGCCGGTCGGGCAGCCCGTCGAAGAAGCCCGGCGTCAGCACGGCGTCGAGCCGGTTGGGGTTGCGGCTCAGCACCTCGGCAAGGCGCGGCGCGGTGCCCATGATCTCGGCCACGAGGTTCAGCAGGTTTGGGTTGCTGTAGAACATCGAGAAGAGCTGGACCCCCGCCGGCAGCCGGGCGAGGAACTCGTCGAACCGGTTGAAGGCGTCGTCCGGATGCGGCGTGGAGCCCAGCGCCTGGAGCAGCGCCGGCCCGAGTTCCGTCAAAAGCTCCCGCGCCCGCGTGCTTCGGGTCGCCCGGTAGCGGCCATGGTGCCAGCCGCGGACATGCGACGCGACGGCGCCGGGGTTGCCGAAGCCCATGTTCCGCAGGGTTTCCAGCGTGTCCGGATCGTCTTCCGTGCCGGTGAAGACGAGGTTGCCCGCGGTGCCGGCCAGGGGCGGCGCTTCCTCGAACAGGGCGGCGTAATGGTCCTCCACGAGGGTCATGGTCGCGAGCAGGTCGGTCCGGAACGGCTCAGGCCCGTCATAGCCCATGAACAAGGCGAGCGCCGCGACCCCGGCGTCGTCGGCCGGCAGGGAATGGGTCTGGCGGTCCTCCTTCATCTGGATGCGGTGCTCGACCGTGCGGAGGTAACGGTAGGCCTGGATCAGCTCGTCCGCCACGCTGCGGTCGATCCGTCCGGCCTCGACCAGGGCCAGCAGGCTCGGCTCCGTGCCGGAGGTGCGGAGCGTCGGGTCGCGGCCGCCGAAGATTAGCTGCTGGGTCTGGGCGAAGAACTCGATCTCGCGGATGCCGCCCCGCCCCAACTTTACATTGTGACCATTGACCGCAACGGCCTTGTAGCCGCGATGCGCGTTGATCTGGCGCTTGATCGAGTGGATGTCCTGGATCGCCGCGAAGTCCAGGCTGCGGCGCCAGATGAACGGCACCAGGAAGCGCAGGAAGGTGCAGCCAGCATTCAGATCGCCCGCCACGGCCCGGGCCTTGATCATGGCCGCCCGCTCCCAGTTTTGGCCGAGGCTCCCGTAATACGCCTCGGCCGCCGAAACCGATACCGCGAGCGGCGTCGCCCCCGGATCGGGGCGCAGACGGAGATCCGTACGGAAGACATAGCCGTCCCGGGTCCGTTCCTCCATAATGCGGACAAGATCGCGCGCGAGACGGACAAAGGTTCGCGCCATGTTGTCCGGCTGGGTGGTCTGAACGACATGATCGTCGTATAGGACGATCAGATCGATATCACTGGAATAATTGAGCTCGCGCGCCCCGAACTTGCCCATGGCCAGAATGATGAGACCGCTCCCGACGGAAGGATTTTCCGGATCGGGCAGGATGAGCGAACCAGCCCCGGCGGCCTTGACCAGCAGATGGTCGCAGGCAAGGCGGAGCGCTGTCTCCGCGAACCGGCTGAGCGCGCCGGTCACCCGGGCAAGGTCCCACGCTCCGGCCATGTCGGCGACGGCGGTCAGCAGGGCCACCCGGCGCTTGGCTACCCGCAGCCGGGCCATCAGGCGCGGCATGTCGCGCTCCGCCGCCAGTTCGGTCCGGATCGCGTCCAGCTCGGCCTCGAACGCGGCGTCGTATCCATCGGTGAACAGGCGCCGGGCGAAGGGCAGGTCCGAAATCAGCGCCTGCGTCAGGAAGGGCGAGTTGCCGAACACCGCTTCCAGCAGCGTCCGTCCTGCCGCGTCCTCGACATATTCCCGCGCGAAGGTCGCGGCCTCCTGGTCCGGACAGCGCGCGGCCTGCTCGGCCAAGCGCTCCAGTCCGACTTGGACGGCGGCCGGATCGGCCGGCCTGGGCGGCGTGATGAGGGAAGACGGGACTGGAACGGGGATAGTGGACACGATCGGCACTGACTGCTTGACTGAAGGGTGGATGAGACTGCGCGCGGATCGCACGAAGGTCAACCATCCCGTCCCCTCCGGCCCCCTGGGCGCGGCCGAACCGGATCGTTCGGCGTGATCCGGAAAGCGGGAAGACTGACGTTCCTGATCGTGATCGAAGCGGTCAGCGCCGTCCTGATCGGGCTGGTCGTGCTGGCGGGGCTGTTCTTCTGGCGGCTTTCCACCGGTCCGGTGAAGGTCGATTTCCTGACGCCCTGGATCGAGCAGACCCTCAACGACGCCGAGACGGGTGTCCGGGTCGAGATCGGCGATACGGTGCTGAACTGGGGCGGTTCGGCGCAGGAGCTGGAACCGGGCAGCTTCAACTTCCGCGCCTTCGACATCCGCGCCCGCGACGTCCGGGTGCGTGGCCGCAGCGGGGCGCTGATCGCGGCGGTGCCGGCGCTGGGCATCAGCTTCGACATGCGGGAACTTCTGCGTGGCCATGTCCAGCCGACCGTACTGAGGCTCATACGCCCCGAACTGCGTCTTCAGCGTACGGCGGGGGGCATCGACGTCGATGTCAGGACGGAAGACCTGGCGGTCGAGCAGGACGATATCGACCCGACGGCGGAAGTGTTGAAGGCGCTTCAGCTGCCGCCCGGCAGCCAGCCCGGCCCGCTTTCCCGGCTGACGGAGGTGCGTGTCGACGGCGCGCGGCTGATCCTGGACGATCAGGTGACGCACCAGGTCTGGCGGGCTCCCCGCGTCGATCTGGCGCTTCGCCGCAACGAGGGCGGCCTGCGCGGCGACGCCTGGCTGGACCTGGAAACCGGCAAGCGGACCACGCGGCTGCGCGCCGACGTGATCTTCCGGGGCAGCGACGGCATCACCTCGGTCGAAACGAGTTTCGACAATATCGCCCCGGCCGAGTTGGCGGACCGCGCGCCGGAACTGCGCCGGCTGGCGGCGCTGGGGATGGTGCTGGGCGGATCGGCCAAGGTCCGGCTCGACCGCAGCTTCACGCCGCTCGACGCCACCGTAAAGGTTTCCGGCAGGGACGGCATCCTGACGCTGCCGGAATTCTATGCGGAACCGCTGAAACTGGCCTCGATCGAGCTTGCCGGGTCGTTCAGCGGCCCGAACCAGCGCGTCACCATCGACGACTTCAAGGCGGATCTGGGAGGACCCAAGGTATCGCTGAAAGCCGCGGCGGTGGACCTGGGCGCCCGCAAGCTGGAGGTCACCGGGGAAGCAGGGGCCGAGAACGTGCCGATCGACGACCTGAACCGCTACTGGCCGCAGGGCCTGGGGTCGAACGCCCGGAACTGGATCACCGCCAACCTGTCCGCTGGCAACGCCCATCAGGGCGGCGCCAAGTTCCAGGCCCTGATCGACCTGAATAGTCCGGAACACTCCGTCCTCCAGGCGCTGGATACCGATATCCGCGTCAAGGGAGTATCGGTCAAGTACTTCAAGGAACTGCCGCAGGTGACCGGGGTGGACGGAACTGTCCGTATCTCCGCCACGACGCTGACCGTCGATGCCGATGGCGGGAAGCTTCTGGACATGGCGGTCGGGCCGTCGAAGGTCGTCATCACCGGTCTGGACAAGAAGGACCAGTTCATCGACATCGCCGCCCCCTTGTCCGGTCCGCTGCGGACGGCGCTGGAGGTGCTGAACTACAAGCCGCTCGGCTTCCCCGACAAGCTGGGGCTGAAGCCGTCCGCCGTCGGCGGCTCGGCCAATGCCCGCCTGACCTTCAAGTTCCCGCTGGAGAACAAGCTGACGATCGACGACGTGGTGTTCGGAGCCAAGGG
>NZ_JCACHA010000642.1:0-14389 GCF_059503625.1 Skermanella sp. | reverse complement strand
ACGGGATCGGCCAAGGGTGGGACGAAGAGGCGGAACAGCTCTTTCAGGAGCTTCAGACCTTGTTCGCCAAGACATATGGCGAGGGTCTGTACGCGGCGTGAGCCGCAGAGAATACGGGGGAGTAGCTTAATCGGGAAAGCCCTGGCCTTCGGGTCAGCAGTTTCAGGTTCAAATCCTGGCTCCTCCACCATTTTCCCAGCCAATCAGCGCCCCAGCAGCCGGCGGCGCAGCAGACGCGGCAGGTAGCGGCGGATCGTGTGGCCGGCGCCGGCGAGGCTGAGGGGATCGTAGGCTGTCAGCATCCAGCGCTGGCGGCGCTCCGGCAGCCACTCCCGCTTATAAGGATCGTCGCCGCAGCCGAAATCGATCTCGACCAGGCCGCCGCGGCCGAAGGCGTCCCGCATCATGTGCCGCGTCAGGATCGAACCGGGCGAGAAGCGCGCGAACCGCTCGGCATAGGAGAGCTTGAAGATCGTCGCACGGTGGTTCCAGACGATCCAGAGCTGGGCCGCGACCGGTTCTTCATCGACCATCAGGACACCTACCCGGACGGCTCCGGCACCGAAGCCGGTGGCGATCAGGCTCGGGATGAAGTTGGGATAGGGTTCGGGCTCCTTCCACGATTCGGCGTGGACGCGCTGATACAGGTCGATGGCTCGGGATGTTTCCGAAGGCGACTCCAGGATTTCCACCCGCGCTCCGTGCGCCCGGAACAGAGCCCTCTCCTTGCGCTCCACCGTGTTGCGCAGCCGGCTGTTGCGGGCGGTCCAATAGCTCGCGAAGTCGCCGGCGGGCTCCAGGTACCAATTCCCGAAATCCTCCGTCGCTTCGACCAGATAGCCGGCGCGGCCAAGGCCGGTCCACAGGGCGTCGAATCCGGCGGAGGGCCGGTCCATCGCCGCGAAGACAAGCAGGCTCGGGCGCGGTTTGCCGCGGCGGACTTCCCTTCCCCACTCCGCGACGTCGGAAGCGGCGTCGGGGCCGGTCAGAAGCGGTGCGTAGCGGCAGGAGTAATAGTTGCCGAGCCACTCCAGCCGGCATCCGCGAAAGGGACCGATCGCATCGGGACGTTCGCGCAACGGCAGGACATGACCGCCGGCGAGGTGCTCGATTCGGGGAACGTCGCCCGGGTCGAGGCAGGTTTCCTCGAACACCCGATACCAGTCGGCCGTGTCGTAGAAGTGCGGCTCGGAAAGCGTCAAGGCCGGAAGACCATGGCGGGGAAGTCAGGGCAAGAAAGTCAGGGCCGGAAGGCCACGACATGGAAGTCTGCCCCGATCGGCAGCAGCGGCAGCGGTCCGTCGTAACGGATCATCGCGTCATGGAAACCCACGTCGCGAACGTTGCGCGTCAGGGTGCGGGCGGCCAGGCCGGCGCCTTTCGGTTCGAACAGGATGATCAGGCCGCCGGGCTTGAGCACGCGGTATGCCTCGACCAGCAGGACGGCACGCCTGTCCTCAGGCGTCGCGGACAGCCCGCAGTAGCCGGTGACCACGTCGAAACTGGCGTCGGCGTAGGGAATCGCAGTACCGTCGAACCGGCGGTAATGGACGATAGCCGCGAAGCGCGCCACCGTCGGGCGCGGCCTTGCATTGGGACCCTCAAGGCAGACCAGCCGGACGCCGGGGAACAGGCTGCGATACCACGATACAGCCTCCCCTCCTCCGGCAGCGATATCCAGGATGCCGCTCGATCCGGGGAACAACTCGCGCAGGTCCCGGGTGATGCGGAGCACCTGACGGACACGGCGGCCGGCCGCGTCTTCCGCATCGTGGTATGGCCGTGCCACAGCGCGAGTGCCGAGGGCGAAATCCTGGAACGACATATCAGGAAGCCTGACGCGCTTGGGCGGCATCTCCCGCTGCGGGGCGGTCGGGAATGCCGGAGATGTGGCGCTCCCAGGCGAGCGCGGTCCTGACCATCTCCTCCACGCTGTCATGGGCCGGCTTCCAACCCAGGACTTCGCGGATGCGATCGGCGCTGGCGACGAGGGCGGGAGGATCGCCCGCCCGGCGCGGGGCGTCCACCACCGGCAACGGTTCGCCGGTTACCGCCTCGACCGCGCGCAGGACTTCGCGGACCGAGAAGCCACGGCCATAGGCGCAGTTGACCAGCAGGTTGCCACCGTTCTCCACCAGATGGCGCAGCGCCAGGACGTGGGCGTCGGCCAGATCGGACACGTGGATGTAGTCGCGGATGCAGGTTCCGTCGGGCGTCTGGTAGTCGGTGCCGAAGACTGAAATGCTGTCGCGAAGGCCCAATGCCGCCTGCACCGCCACCTTGATGAGATGGGTGGCCGCGGGAGTGTTCTGCCCGGCGCGGCCCGCCGGGTCCGCTCCCGCCACGTTGAAGTAGCGAAGGATGCCGACGTTCAGGCCATGAGCAGCCGATGCGTCGCGCAGCATCTGCTCCGTCATCAGCTTGGATGCACCGTAGGGATTGATCGGCTTGGTCGGCGTATCCTCGGAGATAGGCGAACTCTCCGGCTCGCCGTAAACGGCGGCGGTTGACGAGAAGATCATGTGCCGGACGCCCTGCGCGATGCAGGTATCGATCAGGCCCAGGCTGTTCTGAGTATTGTTGTAATAATACTTGAGCGGCTTCTCGACCGATTCGGAAACGACGATGCTGCCGGCGAAGTGCATCACGGCGCCGATCCGGTGCTCCTGGATGGCGCGCGCCAGATGGGCGGTGTCGCCGATATCGCCTTCCACCAGCGTGACATCGTCCGGAACCGCCGAGCGGACCCCGGTCGAGAGATTGTCGTAGAAGACGACCGGAATGCCGGCAACCTTCAGGGCCAGTACCGCATGTGAGCCGATATAGCCGGCTCCGCCCGTGACGAGAACGACGGGTAACTCTGACATCGATTTTCCCATAGCATCAATAACGGCATCATGGATGCCAATCTTCGACCGGCATTGTCGCAGTCGCTTATCGACATCAGAAGAACGCGATGGAGTATCGAAGAGTTCATTCACTCCGCATCCGCGTGATCATTTATCGAGGGTCGTACCCGGCTGGGCTGACTGTTCTCCCCCGGCGGTACTCCCGTTTAGATTTCGGTTTATTTTAATTTTAGGCGAGCTGAGCCTGGGGTTTCGCTAGCTTGAAAAGCGTAGGCTTACCTCTTCCTTTTCATTGTTTCCCTTTGGGGACGGAAGACAGGATGCGGCCATGCGCCAGGACATGCCGACCCCCCTACAGCTTCTTGTGGAAACGCTGCCCGACCGGCCACGGCTGGTCGTCTTCAGCGACGACTGGGGACGGCATCCGAGCAGTTCGCAGCACCTGATCCTGCAACTGCTGCCGCGCTACCGGGTGGACTGGGTCAACACCGTCGGCACCCACCGGCCCCGGCTTTCGCTGGGCGACCTGCGGCGTGGTATCGAGAAGCTGAAGGGATGGACCGCCGGACGCGGCGATGCGGCACCTGTAACGGGGGCGCCCGATCCGCTGACACCCATAGTGCACGCGCCGGTCCACTGGCCGGGGTTCAAGAGCAGGGCGGAGCGGATGCTGAACCGCGTCCTGCTGCGACGGGCACTCGCCGGCGTTCTGAACGCCGATCCCAAACCGGCGGCCGTCATCACGACGGTCCCGATCACGGCGGATCTGGCGGCGAGCTTTCCCGGCCTGAAATGGATCTATTACTGCGTGGACGACTTCGCGGAATGGCCGGGGCTGGACGGCGACACGCTGCGCCGGATGGAACTCGACCTGCTCCGCCATGCCACGACGGTCATCTGCGTTTCCGACGTCCTGAAACGGCGGCTGGCCGCTCTCGGTATCCAGGCGCATCTGCTGACGCACGGGGTCGAGCTGGCGCACTGGCAGGCGGTGCGGCGGCGGCCTCTCTGCGGGCCGGGACGGCGGCCGACCCTCCTGTACTGGGGACACGCCGACACACGGTTGGACGCCGATATCCTGCTTCACCTGACCGCGACTTGCGACGTCCGGATGGTCGGCCGCTACGACGAGGTGGACAACAGGCTGGTCCGCCAGCGCGGCATCGCCTGGACCGGGCCGCAACCCTATGAGCGACTGCCGGAATTGGCGAGCGAAGCGGACGTGCTGATCATGCCCTATGCCGACTTGCCCGTGACGCGCGCGATGCAGCCGCTGAAGCTGAAGGAATATCTGGCGACGGGGTTGCCGGTGGTGGCGACTCCCCTGCCGGCCAACCGCGCCTGGGGCGATGCGATGGACCTGACCGCCGATCCTGACCATTTCGCCAAGCTGTGCCTGACGCGGGCGCGGCGGTCGCTGCCCGATTCCCAGGCGCGGGCACGGGGCCGGCTGATCAATGAGAGTTGGGAGAACAAGGCCTTGCAGTTCGAACAGTGGTTCATGGCGTCCAAGCCATGAATGTCCAACCCAGGAATGTCATGACGGCGGACGACGGCATCGCCGTGCTTCACACCCGGATCGTCACCGGAACCGGCGGCGGGCCGGAAAAGACCATCTTCAACTCGCCCCGCTATATGCGCGGGACCGGATATCGGGAACTGGCATGCTATCTGCGGCCGCCGGACGACCCCGGATTTGCGGTGCTGCGCCAACGGGCCGCCGCCAAGGACTGCCCGCTGATCGAGGTGGACGACGCCTCGGCCTTCAGCCTCGACAGCCTGCGCCGGCTGGCCGCGATCTGCCGCGAACACGATGTCAGGATCTGGCACGGCCACGACTACAAGACGAACCTGTTCGGCGTGCTGCTGAAGCCGTTCGTCGGGTTCAAGCTGGTCACGACGGTCCATGGCTGGGTCAAGCACACGAAGAAGACTCCGCTCTACTACGCCGTCGACCGCTGGACGCTGCCGCGCCACGAGCAAGTGATCGTCGTCTCCGCCGACCTGTTCGAGCGCTGCCGCGCCAGCGGCGTGCCGGAGAACCGGCTTCACCTGATCGAGAACGCGATCGACACCGAGGACTTCCGCCGTACCGGCCCTGCGGCACAGGCGGCTGGCCGGACAGGGATGCCGCCGGGCCGCCTGCTGATCGGCGCCGTCGGGCGGCTGTCGGCGGAGAAGGGCTTCGACCTGCTGATCCGGGCCGTGGCGACGCTGATCGGCCAAGGGCACGACCTAGAGCTTTGGATCGCGGGCGACGGCGAAGCCCGTGACGAGCTGGAACGTCAAGCCGTGGCGACCGGGCATGGGGACCGCATCCGCCTACTCGGCTTCCAGGCCGATACGGTAGCCTTGTTCGAGAACTTCGACCTGTTCTGTCTGTCGAGCCTGCGGGAAGGCCTGCCGAACGTCGTGCTGGAGGCGATGGCTATGGAAGTCCCGGTCCTTGCCACGCGCTGCGGCGGGATCGAGGCTTTCGCACACGACGGCACCGATATGCTGACGGCGCCGGCCGGCTCGGTCGACGCGCTGGCGGGGGGCTTGCGCCGGCTGATCGAAGACGCCGAACTGCGGCGCCGGCTGGCCGACGCCGCCCGCGCACGGATCGAAGCGGAGTTCAGCTTCCGCCGTCGCATGGAGCGGATGGCGGAAGTCTACGAACTGCTCTGGTGACCGGTCAGCGCCGGACCAGCGCCCCGGCGGCGGCGATGCTGGCGACGGCGGCCAGCCCGGCCAGCGTCAGCGACCGGACGTTTCCGCCGGAAGTTTGCCTGCGGTAGCCGCCGCTGGTTCCCGTACCCTGCGGAACCGGCTCGAACAGGGAGCCGTGGGTGTAGGGGGCGGGCGCCGCGCGACGGAAATAGCGCTTGAGCGCGCGGGACATCATCGCTTCCGTCAGGGCCGGAGCCAGCGTGTGCATGAACTTGGTCACCGGAGCCATGGCGCCGACGGTGACGCCGCGACGAGGATGCATCGCCAGACCGACCATCGCGGCGGCGACGCGTTCCGGCGGGACGAGCGGCGAGCCGGGCTTGAGTTCCTTGCCCATATAGTTGCCGCCGTGCTGGTAACCCGGCGTGTCGATGACGGCGGGAAAGACGTCGCAGACATGGATCTCCGGCCAGTCCTCCAGCTCGAGGCGGATGCTTTGGGTGAATGCCTCGATGCCGGCCTTGCTGGCGGCATAGGCTGCGGCGAATGGCGGAGCGATCCAGGCGCCGAACGAGATGTTGGTGATCAGGGTGCCATATTGCTGGTCGAGGAAGTAGGGCAGCACGGCATGCGTCCCGTTCATGCTGCCGAACAGGTTGGTTTCCACCACTTGGCGGTGGCTTTCCATCGGCACGTCGGCGAAGGGGCCGACCAGCCCGATGCCGGCGTTGTTGATCCAGACGTCGATCCCGCCGAACCGCTGGGCTGCGGTGCTCGCCAGCAGGCGCATGTCTTCCAGGTCGGTGACGTCGGACGGCACGGCGATGGCATGAACGCCGTACCTTTGCGCTTCTTCCGCGGCTTCGAACAGCGCTTCGTCGCGCCGGGCGCCGAGGACCAGGTTGGCGCCCTGCGCCGCGAAGGCGAGCGCCGCCGCTTTGCCGATGCCGCTGGACGCGCCCGTGATGACGACGGTGGAGTTCCGCAGGCTGTTGGGCATGGGGAGAGGCCTTTCGTAACTTGAAGGTTTCTCCCCGTCACAACAGTGCCGCGTCGTCTCCGTCCCCCTGATGCCCCCTATTTGCCGGCGACCGTCTGGTACTTGCCGTCGTTCCAGGAATACATCACGAAAGCCGGCTCCGTCAGGTCGCCCTTGTCGTCGAACTTCAGCGGCCCGATGACCGTGTCGAAGTCACCCTTGTGGAGCACGTCGATGACGGCGTCCGGATCGGGTTCGCCCGCTTCGCCGATACCCTGGGCCAGCACCTGCATCGCGGCGTAGCTGTAGAGCGTGAAGAAGGCGGGCTCCACGTTACTGGCGCGGAGTTGCCGGATCACCGGTTCGGCATTGGGGTTCCGGGTCGGATCGGGGCTGAAGGTGAAGAGCGTCCCGGCGCCGCTATCGCCCGTGATCGCCCAGAAGTCGGGGTTCGACAGGCCGTCGCCCGCGATCAGCTTGGCATCCAGACCGGCGTTCTTCATCTGGCGGACGATCTGGCCGGCTTCCGCGTGGTAGCCGCCGAAGTAGACCGTGTTGACGCCGGCCGATTTCATCTTGGTGACCAGTGCCGAGAAGTCGCTTTCGCCCGGATTGACCGAGCCGGTCATGACGGGCTGGATGCCCTTGGCGCCCAGCGCCTTGGTGGTGGCTTCGGCCAGCCCGCTGCCATAGGCCTGCTTGTCGTGGACGATGGCGACCTTGGGGTCCTTGATGTTCGCCGCAATGTAATCGGCGGCGACAAGCCCCTGCTGATCGTCGCGGCCGGTCACGCGGAAGACGTTGTCCAGCCCCCGCTCGGTCAGGGCCGGCGCCGTCGCGGTCGCCGAGATCATGACGATCCCCTCCTCCGCATAGACATCGGAGGCCGGGATCGACGGTCCGGTGCAGAGATGGCCGATCACGAAGGAGATGCCGTCGTTGACGACCTGGTTGGCGGCGGTGACGCCCTGCTTGGGATCGCAGGCGTCGTCGTAGACCTTCAGCGTGATCTTGTCGCCGTTGATCCCGCCCTTGTCGTTGATGGCCTTCGCCGCCTCCTCGACACCCTTCCGCATCTGATCGCCGAACGAGGCCATGGAGCCGGTAACGGCAGTCACCACCGCCACCTCGATATCCGCCCGCGCCGTCGCGGCGGTGCCGGCGAACATCAGAAGAGCGGTAAGGGAAACGGCGGTCTTCCGCATTTGGCTAAATCCTTTTCTACGCGCGCTACAGTATAATGTGGTCATTTTTCCGGCTGGTCCGGTCCGATGACCGTCTTGGCCTCGCCGCTGTACTCGAACTCCGGCGCGTTATCCAGTTCGTCCTTGGTGAGCGTGGCTACCAGACCGTTGCTCTGGGGCTCGACCCGGACCTTGTCCCACGGGATGGTGACCAGCTTTTCGCCGAAGCCGAGAATCCGGCTGCGCGACAGGACGAGGCTGTCGATCTCCGGACTGTCGGGCTGGGTGACGAAGTCGCGGACCTCGCCGATATCCTCGCCCTCGCTGTTCTTGACGGTCTGACCGACGACGTCTTCCGGCATGCGGCCGCCGATAGTCGGGACATGGACGACCTTGATCTCGGCTTCGCCCGCGGTTTCCACCTGGATCTGCGGCGGGGCGGACTCGATCCGGATCTGCGGCTCGGCGGGGCGGACCTCGACCGTGCCCTGTCCCTGGACTACCGCCTGGGGCGGCTGCGCCGGCTGCGGCGGGGTCTGGGCTAGTGCCGGAAAGGCGGTTCCGAGGAGCAGGGCCGACGTGATGAGGATATGTCTGTGCATGGCTGTCGCTCCTGATATCAGCGGGTGGGTCCGACCAGGGCGTTGTCGCCCTCGGCGTAGGCGTGCTCGGGGGCAGTCTCAAGCTGCTGCCGGTCCATGGGGAGGGTGACGCCGTTGCCGTCGGGCTGGACGGCGATCTGGTCCCACGGAACCGCGATCTGCTTGGCCCCGACGCCGAGGAAGCCGCCGACATCGACGATCGCCTGTGCGACCGCACCGTCCTGACCCATCAGCAGGTCTCGGACTTGGCCGATCTCCTGGCCTTCCGCATTGACGACCGGCTTGCCGATCATCTGCTCCACGGCGACACCGGCGGGCGACGGCGGGGTGACGGGCACCGGTTCGGCAGGAACAGCCGGTTCGGGCGGTGCTGCCGCGAGCGGAGCCGGCGGAGGCGGCGGAGGGGCGGCGGGCTCGACCTGGATCTGGGCCGGAGCCTGCTCGATCACGACCTGGGGCGGCGGCTGCTGGACGTTCACGTGCGGCTGCGCCTGATCGAAACGGACGAGTGGCTGCGGCTGCTCGACCACGATCTCGGGGTCGGCCTGCTCGATGATGATTTCCGGCTCACGCTGGCGGACGATCACCTGGGGCTGGAATTGGCGGACGGTGATCTCGGGTGGAGGCTGGCGGACGATGATTCGCGGCGGGGCCTGCCGGACGATGATCTGCGGCGGTTGCTGCTCGATCACGATTTCCGGAGGCTGCTGCTCCACCGTCACCTGCGGCGGCGGCTGCTGGACATCGACGGCGGCCGGCGGCTGCTGAACGTCGATCTGCGGGGCGGGCGCCGGTGCCGCCGGAGCGGGCGGAGATTCCGGCGGCGGCTGTTGCGCACCGGCTCCCGCCGCCCAGGACCACGCCGCCAGGGCCGTGGTCATCATCAGTAACGTCTTGCGCATCCCACTCTCCGGTTTTTCGCGACCTGTCGCAGGCCGCCCGATCGTTGATCCATGTGGGACCATGAACGATGGGCTGGCCGGAGAGTTCCTGACCCGGATGCTTGATTATTAGGCTATTCAGGTAAAGCGGTTGTTCTTGGGGAATCCGTTGGGCGGCAGGCGTCCGGTCGTTCCCCGGTACGCCTTCCACGGCGACATGTCGGTTTCCACCCGCGTCCGCTCGCCGCTCTTCCAGGAAAGGCCTTGGGCGAAGGTGAACGTCGTGACGTCGGCCAGACTGCCGTCGGTGTACTTCTGAAGCGTGACGCCACGGCCGCGAGCCATCACCGGCACCTCCTCCAGCGAGAAGACCAGCAGTTTGCGGTTGTTGCCGATCACGGCCACGGTGTCGCCCTCGACCGGGACACAGAACTTCGCCTCGACCCCGTCGCCCACGCTCATGATCTGCTTGCCGCCACGGGTCTGGGCGATCACCTCGTCCTCGTCCACCTGGAAGCCGCGCCCGTTGGAGGCGGCGACCAGCAGGCGCCGCCCCGGCTCGTGCTTGAACAGGCTGACCAGTTCGGCATCGTTGGCAAGGTCGATCATCAGGCGCAGCGGCTCGCCGAAGCCCCGCCCGCGCGGCAGCTTGTCCACGGCCAGCGTGTAGAACCTGCCGTTGGTGCCGAGCACCACCAGCTTGTCCGTCGTCTCGACCCGCAGCACGAAGCGCTCCCGGTCGCCGTCCTTGTACTTGATGTCGGCCACCTCGGTTTGGTGACCCTTGACCGTCCTGATCCAGCCCTTTTCGGAGCAGAAGACCGTGACCGGCTCGCGCTCGACCATCGCTTCCAGCGGGATCACGATCGCCGACGGCGCATCGCCGATCACCGTGCGGCGCTGGCCCAGCGGCGTGTTCTTGCCGAACTTCTTCTTCGTCTCGGCGATCTGCTTGGATATCGCTTTCCAGCGCCGCGGCTCGTTCTCCAGCAGGTCGGCCAGATCGGTGCGCTCCGCCGTCAGGGCGTCGTGCTCGGTCTTGATCTCGAACTCTTCCAGCTTGCGGAGAGACCGCAGGCGCATGTTCAGGATCGCTTCGGCCTGGACGTCGGTCAGCGCGAAGGTCTTGATCAGCGACTTCTTCGGCTCGTCCTCCTCCCGGATGATGCGGATCACCTCGTCCAGGTTCAGATACGCGATCAGATAGCCGCCCAGCACTTCCAGCCGATGATCGATCTTGCCGAGACGGTGGCGCGTGCGCCGCTCCAGCACCTCGATCCGGTGCGCCAGGAAAGCCTGGAGCACTTCCCGCAGGTTCATGACGCGGGGGATGTTGTCCTTGTCCAGCACGTTCATGTTGAGGCCGAAGCGGACCTCGAGGTCGGTGGACTTGAACAGCGATTCCATCAGCACGTCGGGATCGACGTTGCGGTTCTTGGGGACCAGGACGAGGCGGATATCCTCCGCCGATTCGTCGCGCACGTCGTCCAGCAGGAACAGCTTGCGGGCGGTCAGAAGCTCCGCGATCTTCTCGATCAGGCGGCTCTTCTGGACCTGATAGGGGATCTCGGTGACGACGATCTGCCACGTCCCCTGTCCCAGCTTCTCCAGTTCCCACTTGGCCCGCAGCCGGAAGCTGCCGCGCCCGGTGCGATAGGCTTCGGCGATGCAGGCGGCGGGCTCGACCAGGGTGCCGCCGGTCGGGAAGTCGGGACCGGGAACCAGGCGGACGAGATCGTCCACGGCGGCGTCGGGGTGCTTGATCAGGTAGGTCAGTGCGTCGCACAGCTCTTCCGCGTTGTGCGGCGGGATCGACGTCGCCATGCCGACCGCGATGCCCTGGGAGCCGTTGGCGAGCAGGTTGGGGAAGGCGGAAGGCAGCACGATGGGCTCTTCGCCCTCGCCGTCGTAGGTGCCCCGGAAATCGACGGTGTCCTCGTCGATGCCTTCCAGCAATGCGCGGGCGACGGCAGTCAGCCGGGCCTCGGTGTACCGCATCGCGGCGGCGTTATCGCCGTCGATGTTGCCGAAGTTGCCCTGCCCGTCGATCAGCGGATAGCGGACGGCGAAGTCCTGCGCCAGACGGACCAGCGCGTCGTAGACGGCCGTGTCGCCGTGCGGGTGGAACTTACCGATCACGTCGCCGACGACGCGGGCGCATTTCTTGGGCGGCGTGTCCGGTTCCAGCTTGAGCTGGCTCATGGCGAACAGCAGCCGGCGGTGGACCGGCTTCAGTCCGTCGCGCACATCGGGCAGCGAGCGCGCCATGATGGTGGACAGCGCATAGGACAGGTAGCGCTCGCCGAGGGCTTCGGAAAGCGGCTTATCTTGGATGTCGAGTACAGGGTCGGTCATGTCTTATCTACTACCAGACAGGGTAGCCAATTTGCGATAGCGTTCGATAAATCTTGTCCGCGCCGCCGGCATGGCGGTGTCGCGGCTGGCGAAGGCGTGACGGTCGAGGAAATGCCCTGTCAGGTCCAGCCCGGCAAGCACTTCCTCTTCCAGCCCGCCGCTGCGGGCGGCAGCCTGCCCGGTAAGGAAGCCCGGCAGCGGCAGCAGCTTGTCGCGGTAAGGCTCCCCCGCCGACAAGGATACCGCCCGTCCGGTACGGGGACTGACATAGGCGAGAGCGTCGTTGGCGCCGGTAGCGGCACAAGTGCCGAGGTCGAGGCCGAAGCCCAGTTCCTGGAGCAGCCCCAGTTCCCAACGGACATAGGCCGGCGCCCAGAGCGGAGTTTCCAGCGCTTCGAGCAGGGCGGCGAGGCCGTGGAAGACAGGCTCGTGCGGCTCCCGGTCGGGCAGCGCCACCTCGGTCACCGCACAGGCGGAGACGAGACAGGCCAGCCGGACCGGATCGTCCAACATCGCGGCGGAGGAATTGTGGACCGGCTCGACCGTGAAGGAGCCGAGATGGTCGGCGAGCCGCGCCCGCCAGCGGGCGCTGACGCGGTTGCCCGGCTGAAGGTTGCCGCGCTGTTTGGACGAGCGTCCTCCCTGAACCAGACCGGCGTGCCGGCCATGGCTGTGCGTCAGCAAGGTCGCCACCACGGCCGCCTCACCGTGCGGCCGGGCGGATAAAACGATCGCCTCATCGGTCCATTCCATGGGAATGTTCTACCAAAGTTCTCATCGGAATGCCCTAAACTTTCGTCAGGGACATCGCATCGGATAATGAAATTGCACTTAGCGAAAAAGCCGCATTTCTGTGATATCGACACGGAATATTTCCGAACAGCCAATGTTAACCATTCTGTAAACACGATGGTTCAGTGTCGGGGTCATCAACAGATCTCACACAATCCGAAGTATGGTGTCGTCATGTGGAGCAGCTTTTCCAAGGATTGGGCGCGTTGGTCGCCAGCCGAACGCTTTACGGCTCGTGTCGTCTTTGTCGTCTGTACTGTGAGTGTGGCAAGCCAGGCAGTCATACATATAATCTGACTAGCGCTCGTCTTCCAGACTGTACGCAGAGAAACTCCGACAATACTGCAAATTAGTCTTCGTATGCCGGCGCCCATCGACGGGAGCGCAGGCATACGAGAGACGCAAAGCCGATCGGACCGCCTTACGCGGTCTTCAGGCACCCGGCGATGGCATTGGCCACCGTGTCGATGTTCCGGGAATTAAGTGCGGCGACGCAGATGCGGCCGCTGTCCAGCGCATAGATCGAGTGCTCTTCCCGCAACCGGGCGATGACCGGCTGCGGCAGGCCCGAGTATGAGAACATGCCGCGCTGGCGCGTGATGAACGAGAAGTCCTCACCGTCGACCAAGGCAGTCAGCTTCTCCGCCAAAGCTTCGCGCATCGAGCGGATACGGGTGCGCATGCCGGTCAGTTCCTCGTCCCAAAGCGCCCGCAGTTCCGGCGAACTGAGGACGGCGGCAGCGATCTTGGCGCCGTGCGACGGCGGGCTGGAATAGTTCGTCCGCACCAGCCGCTTGAGCTGGCTCAGCACGCGGGCGGCTTCGGCAGCGTCCGAGGTCACGACGCTGAGCGCGCCGACGCGCTCGCCGTAGAGCGACAGCGACTTGGAGAACGAGCTGGAAACCAGCATCGGAACGCCGGCGGCGGCAAAGGCGCGGACAGGAGCCGCGTCGGGGTCGAGCCCTTCGGCGAAGCCCTGGTAGGCGATATCCAGGAACGGCACGAGACCGCGGGCCTTGACCACCTCGATCACTTCGGCCCACTGTTCCGGCGTCAGGTCCAGGCCCGTTGGGTTGTGGCAGCAGGCATGAAGGATGACGACATCGCCGGCGGGCAGGCCCGACAGGCACCCGACCATGCCGGCGAAGTCCAGTTCACGTCCGCGCTCGCGGCTATAGGGATAGGTTTCCACCGTGAAGCCGGCGTTCTCGAACAGGGCGCGATGGTTTTCCCAGCTCGGATCGCTGATCCAGACGCGCTTGGCCGGCGTGAACCCGCGCAGCAGGTCGGCGCCCAGGCGCAAACCGCCGGTCCCGCCGAGAGTCTGCACGGCGACGACGCGCCCTTCGGCGATGGCCGGGCTGTCGGCGCCGAAGACCAGGGATGACGCCGCCTTGTCATAGGATTGCAGGCCGTCGATCGGCAGGTAGGTGAGCGGCTGGCTGCCTTCCAGCAGCAGCGTTTCGGCCCGCTTCACGCACTCCAGGAGGGGAACGCGGCCATCGTCGCCGACATAGACGCCGACGCCCAGATTGATCCGGTTGGGATTGGGGTCCGCGTTGAAAGCCTCGGTGATGCCCAGGATCGGGTCGCGGGGCGCCAGGGCGATGGGGGCGAAAAGGGACGAAGTATTGGTGGCGCTCATGGCTGCACACGGTCCTCAAGGAATTGGCGTGAATCGCGGACTCAATAGCACCGGAACCGACCGTTCGTCTCCTCAAGATTTGACAAGCCGGCTGATACCGGCTGCCGCACCCCCTGCTCTTTCCGGGGCTTTCTCACCTTCGCATATCGTAGTAGTCATCGACTCCTGAAAACAGGCCGGCGCCGGAAATTCCGGCGCTGCGCAAGAACGATGCGTCAGGAGGAAACGCGATGACCAGACTTGAGCGGAGCTATGTCCATGGTGCGGCCACAACGCCGCTGATCGGCGATACGATCGGAGCGCATCTGGACCGTGTCGCGGCGCTGTCGCCCGATGCCGACGCCCTGGTCGTCCGGCAGCAGGGCATCCGCTGGACCTACCGCCAGTTCCGCGACGAAGCGAACAAGGTGGCGGCGGGCCTGATCGCGCTGGGACTGAAACCGGGCGACC
>NZ_JCACHA010000641.1:0-14397 GCF_059503625.1 Skermanella sp. | reverse complement strand
GGGCAGGGGGCTTGAAGTGGCGCTAGACTTCCGGCCGACGGTCGGCCGGAAGGTAGCAGGCCCGGCATACAGTGATGAGCACCCTGCGCAGATATGATTGGCCGCTGCCTAGAACGAACCGAACATGGTCCCCAGCACGATTATTACGATCAAGGCCGTTACGGGGATGACGACCGCCACCATGCCGATGTCGGCATAGGATTGTCGGTGAGTCAGCTTGCAGATAGCCAACAGAGTGATGACGGCGCCGTTGTGGGGCAGGGCGTCGAAACCGCCGGACGAAATGGAAGTGACCCGGTGCAGGATTTCCGGATTGATTCCGGCTGCCTGTCCCATTTCAGCATAAGTACGGCCCAGGGTTTCAAGGGCGATGCTCATGCCGCCGGAGGCCGAACCGGTGATGCCCGCCAGAACGTTGACCGCAACCGCCAGCGAGATCAGCGGGTTGTCGGGCGATAGGTTGAGCACGAAATCGCGCAGGATGGTGAAGGCCGCCAGCGAAGCGATGACCGCGCCGTAGCCGACTTCCGATGCCGTGTTGAAGATAGGCAACAGAGAACCCAAGCTGCCCTCATTCATCGAGGTGACGACCCGCTCGCGCATGGTGCTCCAGTTGAGCGCCACGACGGCTACGCTGCTGAGTACCAACGCGATGATGATGGACCAGGTACCCTTGACTTTGTCCACTGTCGTGGCGCCGTATTTGGGTTCGGCCAGGTAGCCGGTCTCCCAGGCTGGAATGACGTAGTTGGTGAAGATGAAGTTAAGCACGATCACGAGCATGATCGGCAGGATGGCAACCGCGATACCGGGAGCTATGATCTCCTCCCGCTCGACGGCCATGGCGCCAGCCGAGCGCGGGTGCCGGGTCACGGGCTGCGGGTCGCCGGGATGCGAGCCGTAGCCCTCTCCGGCGGCGCGGGCGCGTTGATGACGCCAGCTCAGCCAGGCAGTGCCGCCAACCAGCATGATGGCGCCGGCCAGCAGGCCCAGGCCAGGAGCGGCGAAGGCATCGGTGCCGAAATAGGGCATAGGGATCAGGTTCTGGATTGCCGGTGTGCCGGGCAGTGCTGTCATCGTGAATGTGAACGAGCCCAGCGCGATGGCGCCAGGAACCAGCCGCTTGGGAATGTCCGATTCACGGAATAGCGCAACCGCGATGGGATAGACGGCGAAGGCCACGACGAACAGCGAGACACCGCCATAGGTCAGGATGGCGCAGGCTAGGACGATCGCCAGGATCGAACGCTCCGCCCCCAACTTTTCCACGATCCAGTGAGCGATGGTCCGCGCCGAGCCACTGTCGTCCATCAGCTTGCCGAACAGGGCACCGAGCAGGAAAAGCGGGAAGTAGGTCATCACGAAACGCCCGGCGGCGCTCATGAACACTTGAGTGTAAGTCGCCAGCAGGGGCAGATCGCCCGCGAATAGTACCGCCAAACAGGCAAGAAAGGGTGCAAGTACCAGGACTGTGATGCCACGGTAAGCGAGATACATCAGTAATACAAGTGAAAGTATGATGCCGATCAGGCCGATCATGCGTTTCCTCCTTATCGGATTTTTGAGCCGGTTTGGCTGGTGCGCCGCAACAAAGCAAATAACCCTTCAAATCACTGTTAGTGCCTTCAGAGGAATTTATGCCGGACAGGGCAAGTTTTGGTTTGCCACGCGATGATTGTAACGGACAAAAGGTCGCTCCTTCGCCTTGAGGCGGCGTCCGGGCTCCTGTTCCACAGGCGGACGGAGAGCCTTTCGGCGCCAATGACCTGCTGGTGAAGATCGGCCTACGCACTCAACCACGCAGGCCAGACGGAGGCGCAGACGCTCTGGCTCACCATGAAGACGATGACCATCGTCGGTTGTGGCGATTACACCGCCAAGACATGCCTTATTTGCGAGCTGCGCGGCAGTCAGCGAAACGCTCGCCCGGACGATCGGATTGCCGCCCTTCTTCGAACGAAGCGAACCTGAGCAATATAGCTTCCTGGACAGGGGCGGGTTTGCTCTTGTGCGGGTACGCCGGGGATGTCCCTCGGTGCCATCATGGGAAGTGCCGGGGCTGTCCCTGCCGGACTTGCATTTTCCGGTCCGTCCGGTCAAGTTCCCGCACCAAGGGCCGGCATGGTCATGAACGTGGGGAGAAATTCAATGTCCAGGTTGCTTTCGAGGGTGGGGGCGGCAGCGCTCGGTTCGCTGATGGGCGCGTCGCTTCTGGCCACGCCGGCGATGGCTCAGCAGACGGTCACCGTCGGCGCCATCGAGATCCTGTCCGGCCCGAGCGCAGCCTACGGCACCGCCATCAAGGGCGGGCTCGAACTCGCCATGGACGAGATCAATGCGGCGGGCGGCGTGCTCGGCGGCAAGAAGCTGGCACTCATCGTCGAGGATTCCGCCGGCAACAAGGATCAGGCGGTCAACGCCGCGCGCAAGCTGGTCGGCCGCGACAAGGTGCCGGTCGTCATCGGTCCGACGCTGTCCAACGAGATGTTCGCCGTCGGTCCCGTCACCAACGACCGCAAGGTCGTGACCATCGGCACATCGACCACGGCCAAGGGCATCACCGAGATCGGTCCTTTCATCTTCCGCACCGCTCTGCCGGAATCCGATGTCGTACCGGTGACGCTGAAGACCGCCAAGGACAAGTTCGGCGTCAAGACCATCGCCATGATGTACGCCAACGACGACGCCTTCAGCAAATCGGGCTTCGACTCGATGAAGGCGGCGGCCGAGCAGCTGGGACTGACCATCGCGACGATCGAGACCTTCGGCAGCAAGGACGCCGACTTCTCCGCCCAGCTCACCAAGATCAAGGGCATGAACGTCGACGCCATCACGATCTCGGCCCTGGTCGAGCCGATCTCCGGTGTCGTCCTCCAGGCGCGTCAGCTCGGCATTCCCGACAGCGTCCGCTTCATCGGCGGCAATGGCGCCAATTCGCCGAAGCTGGGCGAGATCGCCGGCGCCGCAGCGGATGGCCTGCTGGTCGGCAGCCCCTGGTTCATCGCCAAGAAGGGCGAGACCAACGAGAAGTTCGTGTCTTCCTTCAAGCAGCGCTACGGCAAGGACCCCGACCAGTTCGCGGCTCAGGCCTATGACACGATGTATATCGTGGCGAAAGCGATCGATACCGCCGGCGCCGCCGACAGCGACAAGATCCGCGAAGCGCTCTACAAGACCGATTTCAACGGCGTAATGGGTCCTTTCACCTTCACCGAAGGCCGCGATCCGGCTTCCAACGAAGGCGTCGTCGTCCTGTCGATGAAAAACGGCCGCTTCGAAATCCTGGAGTAGTTCCAGGTTCCATACCGTGCTAAGGGAGTGCCGCCGCTTCAGGCGGCACTCCCGTTTTGCGGGACGCGCTTCTCAAAAGGTAACTGGCGTTCGCACTCATGCTGTCCCAACAGTTGGTCAACGGCCTGGTGCTGGGTTCGACCTATGCGCTGTTCGCGCTGGGGTTCACGCTGATCTTCGGTGTGCTCCGGGTCATCAACCTGACCTATGGCTTCTATTTTTCGATCGGCGCCTTCGTGGCGCTGACGGTCGCCCGCGAGTTCGGCGCCACTATCTGGGTGGCCCTGCCGGTCGGAGCGCTGTCCGCCGGAGTGGTGGCCGTCGTCGCGGACTGGATCCTGCTGACGCGGCTGCGCCGGGCCAAGGCCGGCGAGCTGGCGTCCCTGATGGTGACCTTGGGTGCGGTACTGGCGCTCTATTCGCTGATGGCGGTGTTCATCGGCACCGATATCCAGCGCTTCCCCTTCGGCTTCGTCGATAACACGGCGATTGAATCAGGCGGCATCCGGATCTCGCTGGTCCAGATGCTGATCGTCGGCACGACCTTCGTGCTGGTGGCCGTCCTGTTCCTGCTGCTTCAGCGCACCAAGCTGGGCCTGATGATCCGGGCCTTGGCCGAGAACGAGGACGCCGCCCGGCTGATGGGCATCAATGTCGGCCTGACCGTCGCCGCCGTGTCCTTCCTGTCCGGCACGCTGGGCGGAGCCGCCGGGGTCCTGATCGGCCTCAACTTCAACGCCATCCAGCCCTTCATGGGCGAGCACATGATGCTGCGCGGCTTCGCCGTCATCATCATCGGCGGCCTCGGCGACATCCGGGGCGCCCTGATCGCCGGCGTGCTGCTGGGCGTGCTGGAAGTGCTGACGGCGGGCTACATCTCTTCGAATGCAAAGGAAGCCGTCGCCTTCACCATCCTGGTGCTGACCCTGTGGTTCCGCCCCGTCGGGCTGTTCGGCCGCGCCCAGGCGAAGAGGGCCTGACGATGGACGGCATGACGATGGCCGAATGGCTCGACGATTTCCTCTTCACCTACGAGACGCTGATCCACGCGCTTGGCGTCAACGGCCTGCTGGCGCTGTCGATGTATTGCGTGATGGCGGTCGGCCAGCTGTCGCTGGGGCAGGCCGCCTTCATGGGCATCGGCGCCTATACCGGCGCGCTGCTAACTTTGAATTTGGGCCTGCCGTTCTGGCTGGTGCTGCCGCTGTCGGCCCTGGCGCCCGCCGTCGTGGCCCTGGTGATCGGCGGCCCGACGCTCCGGCTCAGCGGCGTCTATCTGGCGATCTCGACCATCGCCCTGGGCGAGGTCCTGCGCGTCCTTTATATCAATGCGGAGTGGCTGACCGGCGGTGCCCTTGGCCTCTCCGGTATTCCGCGCAAGGCGGATCTGTGGCTGATCTACCTGCTGCTGCTCCTGGCGGTCCTGGGTTTCTGGGCGGTCGGGCGGTCGAAGATCGGCCGCGCGATGGAAGCGATGCGGGAAGACGAAGCGGTCGCCGGCGTCATGGGCGTCAACCTGCCGGTCTACAAGACGGGGGCGCTGGTCGTTTCAGCGATGCTCGCCGGACTGGCCGGCTGCCTGACCGCGCACAGCAACAGCTTCATCGGCCCCAATGAGTTCGGGTTCGAGATGGCGGTGACGATCCTGAGCTTCGCGCTGCTCGGCGGCATCGGCACGCCGATAGCGCCGGTGATCGGCGCGCTGGTGCTGACATCGCTGCCCGAGATCCTGCGCCCGCTCCAGGACTTCCGCCTCGTCATCAACGGGCTGATCATCGTGGTCGCCGTCCTGTTCCTGCCGCGCGGCGTGATCCCCTTCCGGCTGAGGAGGGCGCCATGACGGTGCTGCTTTCCGCCAGCCGCCTGACCAAGCAGTTCACCGGCCTGCTCGCGGTCAACGAGGTCGATGTCGAGGTCGAGGCCGGCAGCGTCCACGGCATCATCGGCCCCAACGGCGCCGGCAAGACGACGCTGTTCAACCTGATCTCCGGCCTGCTGCCGTCGACGTCCGGTACCCTGATGCTGGACGGCCGCGACGTCACCTCCGCTCCGCCGTACCAGCGGACCCGGCTCGGCGTGGCGCGGACGTTCCAGAACATCCGCATGTTCTCCGACATGACGGTGGTCGAGAACGTGATGACCGGCATGCACACCCGGCTGAAGTCTTCCGGAGTGGCCTCGCTGCTGCGCCTGCCGGGATTCCGGCGGGAGGAGATGGCGGCCCGCGACAAGGCGATGGAATTGCTGGCGTTCGTGTCGCTGGCCGACAAGGCCAGGATTCGCTCCGGCGACCTGTCCTACGGCGATCAGCGCCGGCTGGAGATCGCCCGCGCCCTTGCCGGCGATCCCAGGCTGCTGCTGCTGGACGAGCCTGCCGCCGGCATGAACCCGACCGAGACCCGCGACCTCGGCGCCCTGCTGCGGCAGGTCGCCAAACGCGATATCACGCTGCTTCTGGTCGAACATAACATGGGCTTCGTGATGGACCTGTGCGACCGCATCACCGTGCTCAACTTCGGCCGCAAGATCGCCGAGGGCGGGCCGCGCGAGGTCCGCGACAACCCTGCCGTGATCGAGGCCTATCTCGGCACCAAGGTTGCCGCCCGTCTGGCGAAGGCGCACGGCGCATGAGCACTCTGCTTGAAATCTCCGGCCTGCACCTGGGCTATGGCCGCACGGCGGCTGTGAAGGGCATCGACCTGTCGGTGCCGGCGGGGGGCGTCGTCTGCCTGATCGGCGCCAACGGCGCCGGCAAGACGACGACCATGCGGGGCCTGTCCGGCTTGCTGAAACCGACGGCAGGGACGATCCGCTTCGACGGCGCCGACATCGCCGGCACCGCCGCTCACCGCATCGCCAAGCTCGGCATCCGTCAGGTTCCCGAAGGCCGTCAGGTCTTCGCCGAGATGACGGTCGATGAGAACCTGCAACTCGGCGGCCTTCAGGCTCCGGGGAGCGGCGAGTTCGGGCGGCGGCGCGACCGGGTACTCGATCGCTTTCCCAGGTTGCGGGAGCGCCTGACCCAGCAGGCGGGATTGCTGTCCGGCGGCGAGCAGCAGATGCTGGCGCTTGGCCGTGCCCTGATGGGAGCGCCGCGCCTGCTGCTGCTGGACGAGCCGAGCATGGGGCTTGCCCCGCTGTTCGTCGAGGAGATCTTCCGGATCATCGGCGACCTGAAGCGGGAGGGCACCACGATCCTGCTGGTCGAGCAGAACGCCCAGGCCGCCCTTGAGATCGCCGACTACGCCTATGTGCTGGAAAGCGGCATCATCACGCTTCACGGGCCGGGTGCCGAGATCGCCGACAACCCCGACGTGGCGGCCGCCTACCTGGGCGGGCACTGATGGCCATCGCTTTTCCGGTCGAACATCCTACCCGGTTAGGATAAAAGTTTCCCACGCTTGGCAATCCGATGGGATTGCCGCAGGTTTGCAGGTTTTTCCTTCCGGCGGCTATCGGAGGGAAATCAATTTTCGGTGGTACCATGGCAAGAACGAACAACGCCGCGTCAGGACGCCGGAAGAACCGGGGAACGCAGCGGACGCAGCAGCAGGCGGCACAAGCATCTCAGGCATCTACTTCCGACTCCGCGTCCGGGTTGGCGAGCGTTACCGTCCGTGTGCCGGAAGCCGGCAAGCCCTT
Organism: Skermanella sp.; assembly: GCF_059503625.1. Classification (NCBI taxonomy): domain Bacteria; kingdom Pseudomonadati; phylum Pseudomonadota; class Alphaproteobacteria; order Rhodospirillales; family Azospirillaceae; genus Skermanella; species Skermanella sp. Next base: position 7,464 of record NZ_JCACHA010000641.1, on the reverse strand, counting down.
CATCGAGAAGGCGGCCGAACTGATGCGGGAAGGGGCCGAACCGACCGCCGCCCTTCGCCGGGCCGGGGGAGGCTTCGATACCTCCGATCCTCCCCCCAGCCGCGATCAGGCGCTGCACGACGACGAAGCCGCGTCGCGCCGTGACCAGCACCAGATGGCAAGGCTGCGCAACCGCCTGGAAACCCAGGAGATGCGCAGCGCCGCCGAGATCGGCTACAAGGTCCGCAGCCTGAGCGGCTGGCGCCTGACCCTGGCGAAGATGGCCGGTCTGATCGCCTGACCGCGACTTATACCAAGGACCGAAGGTTGACTGGTGAAGATGCTCCTGCCGTAGGTCGGCCTAAAGCGAAGCGGCAGCCGACAAGCAGGCGCGTCGATGTCGGCTGCCGCTTCGCTTTAGGCCGACCTACACAGCGAAAATGTCCGCACAGGTCGATCTCACCGGCTCTTAGTATTAGACTGTCGGGCGCACCCGGCTGAGCACCCGGTCGACCATGACGCCGGACTGGCCCAGGTAGTTGGCGGGGTCGCACAGCTTCGCCAGTTCGGCGCGGGTCAGGTGCTTGGAGATCGCCGGAGTTTCATCCAGCAGGTCGAGCAGCGGGCGGTTCTGGCGCAGCGCCTCGCGGCAGATGTCGTAGACCAGGTCGTGGGCGTATTCGCGGCCCAGATAGGGGCCGAGGCCCATCATCACCGCTTCCGACATGACCAGCCCGTTTGTCATGTCGAGGTTGGCGCGCATCCGTTCGGCATCGACTTCCAGGCCGCTGACCACGGCGCGGGCCTGTTTCAGGGCGCCGGCCAGCAGGCAGAAGGATTCCGGCAGGGCGATCCACTCGATCTCCCACGGTCCGGTCGAGCGTTCGTGGTCGGCGACCATGGCATCCATCAAGGCTGCGGCGTGCTGGCGGACGACCGAGATTCCGGCGTGGATGTAGCAGCTCGAGATCGGATTGCGCTTCTGCGGCATGGTGCTGCTGGAGCCCCGGCCATGGGCATAGGGCTCGTAGACCTCGCCCACTTCCGTCTGCATCATCAGCTTGACGTCCATCGACAGTTTGCCCAGCGTGCCGCCGACCAGACCCAGGAAGCAGCCGACCTCCGCGATGTTGTCGCGGACGGTGTGCCACGCGATGACCGGCTGCCCAAGACCCAGTTCGGCCATCAGGCCTTCCTGCGTCTCCATCGCGCCGCGCTCGAGCGAGGCCAGTGTGCCGGCGGCTCCGGCGAACTCTCCGACCAGGACGCGGGCTCGCAACTCGTCCAGCCGGTCGCGGTGGCGTTCGACGGCGGCCAGCAGGCCTGCCATCTTGTAGCCGAAAGTGACGGGAACCGCCTGCTGGAGGTTGCTGCGCCCGATCATCGGCGTGTCGCGGTGACGCCGCGCCAGATCGGCCAAGCCGGCGGACAGCGCCGCCAGATCGTCCTCGACGATATTCAGCGCCTCGCGGATCTGGAGCACCGTCGCGGTGTCGGTGATGTCCTGCGTCGTGGCGCCCCAGTGGCAGAACTCGCCCAGTTTGTCGCGGCACAGCGCGTTGAGCTGGGAAACGACGCCCAGGACGGGATAGCCGATCCGCTCCGTCTGCTGGCGCAGCTTGTCCATGTCGATCTTGTCGATGGTGCAGTTCTTGACGATCTCGTCGGCTGCTTCCTGGGGAATGATGTCCAGCCGGGCCTGGACGCGGGCCAAGGCCGCTTCGATGTCCAGGTACTTCTGGGTGCGGTTCTCGTCGGACCATACGGCGCGCATGGCGTCGGTGCTGAAGATATTGCCGAAGATGGCGGAGTCCACGATGGTCGAGGGCATGATTCGAGCCTTCCAGTAATCTGGTGAAATTTTCGGAGGCGGCGGCGGTGCCGGGATTCAGACGGCCTTTTCGGCGCGCAGGCTCTCGATCCGCTCCGGCGAATATCCGAGTGCGGCGAGGATTGCGTCGGTGTGCTGGCCCAGCGCCGGCACCGCGTCCATGCGGGGATCGCCTTCTTCCCAGGAACCGGGGGGAAGCAGCGCCGGGATGCTGCCCCGCTCGGTTTCCACGGTCCGCCAGCGGTCGCGGGCCTTCAGCTGCGGGTGGTCCCAAACGTCGTGCATGTCGTTGGCGCGCGAGTTGGCGATCTTCGCCTCGTCGAGCCGGGCGATGACGTCCACGGCGGTCAGGGTCGAGAAGGCCTCGACGATGATCCGGCGCAACTCGTCCCGTGCCGCGTTGCGCCTGAAGTTGCTGGAAAAGCGCTCCTCCGACGCCAGACCGGGCTGACGCAGCACCACCGCGCAGAAGGCGGCCCATTCGCGTTCGTTCTGGAGACCCAGCAGCACCGTCTTGCCGTCGCCGGCCGGGAACAGGCCGTAGGGGTAGATGGTGGAGTGGCTGGCTCCCGCTCGGGCGGGCGGTGCGGCGCCGTCATAGGCGTAGTAGAGCGGGTAGCTCATCCACTCGACCAGCGATTCCAGCATGGAGATGTCGAGATGCTGGCCGCGCCCGGTCTTGCCGCGCTGGATCAGCGCCGCGAGGATGCTGGAATGGGCATACATCCCGGCGGAGATGTCGGCGATCGACGGACCCGCCTTGGACGGGGTTTCCTCGGTCCCGGTCACCGACAGGAAGCCGGCTTCGCCCTGGATCAGCAGGTCGTAGGCCTTGCGGTCGCGGTACGGACCGTCATTGCCGTAGCCGGAGATGTCGCAGACGATGATCTCCGGCTTTTCGGCCGACAGGGCTTCATAGGACAGGCCGAGGCGGGCTGCCGCTCCGGGTGCGAGGTTCTGCACGACGACGTCGGCCTGTTCGGCGATCAGGCGCTTCAGGATGGTGCGGGCTTCCGGATGCTTGACGTCGAGCGTCAGGCTTTCCTTGGAGCGGTTGGTCCAGACGAAGTGGGACGCCAGACCGTTGACCCGCTCATCGTAGCCGCGGGCGAAGTCTCCGACGCCGGGCCGCTCCACCTTGATGACGCGGGCGCCGAGATCGGCGAGCTGACGCGTCGCGAAGGGGGCGGCTATGGCGTGCTCGAGCGTCACGACCGTTATTCCTGCCAGGGGTTTCATGTGTCTGGTCCCTTACCGGATGACCGCTGTGGCATCCATCGTCAGCCAGCCTTCGTGGTCCTTGGCCCAGAGATGGAAGGTCTTACCATCCGCTTCAGGTTCGCCGTGTACCGAGAAGGTGTTGATGTCGAAGGTCGGGCGGACCGCCTTGAAGCGGTATTCGGCGACTTCGGCATCCGGCAGCTTGTGGCGCAGCAGGTCGAGCAGCAGCGTGGCGATCAGCGGGCCGTGGACGATCAGGCCAGGATAGCCCTCGGTCTCCGTCACGTATTTACGGTCGTAGTGGATGCGATGGCCGTTGAAGGTCAGGGCGGAGTAGCGGAACAGCAGCACGTCGTCGGGCACCCAGCCCTTTTCCCATTCGGAAGACTCCGGCGCCGGCTGGGGCGGTGGCGCGACGTCGTCGGGCTTTGCGGCTTCGCGGTAGACGATGTCGTGGAATTCCGTGATGGCGACGTTGGAGCTACCTTCGCGGCTGATCTCGTGGCGGACCTTGACGAAGACCAGTGGGCCGGTACGCCCGGACTTCTCCGTCACGTCATGGATGGTCGAAACCCGCGTTACCGCATCTCCCACCCGGACCGGCTCGTGGAACTGGAACTGGCTGCCGGCCCACATGCGCCGGGGCAAGGGGATGGGCGGCAGGAAACCGCCGCGCTTGGCGTGTCCGTCCGGGCCGATTTCCGACTGGCGGTGGAGCGGCAGGAAAAAGAGCCAGTGCCAGAGCGCGGGGAGCGGCGTTCCGGGAGCGGGCCTTTCGGCGGGGCGGTCGAGCGTCGCGGACAGGGCGGCGTAGGGGGTGGGCGTGACCACGTCCGAGACCGTTTCGCTCCGGCCGATCCATTCCTTGAGGTTGTTGCCGGTGGGAGAATTCATGGCGCGCGTTCCTCTCGTTCGTTTCTTGTCGTAACAGTGTCAGGGACACGGCCCTGCGGCAAAGGGTTGGGGTGCGGGCGGTATAAAGGCGCTCTCCAATCCCATGGTACGGCGGACAGGCGCCATCTCGCAGGGCATGTGCGAGTACCGGGCGAAGACGACGCCTTCGAACAGCTTGCGGGCGGTGCGCTGGATGCTGGCGACCGGGACCGTCTGGCGATTGTCGGGTTCGAGCCGTACCGCGATCCGGCCTGACGGGTGTTCGATCGTGACGTCGGCGGGCAGGGTGATCGGCCCGGTCATCGCTGCCGCGATGGTGCCGGGTGTCGTGCAGGCTGTGGCGACCGCTACCGCTCCGGTGACGGCCAGGGCACGGTGGCAGTCATGGGGCATGAAGTAGCGGGCGGAAAGCGTGCCGCCGTCGATGGCGGGGGAGATCAGCACCGGCTTCGGGATGACCAAGTCGGCGGCATTGGGAAAGCCCATGCGCCGGCCGGCCTCCACCCGCAGGCTTTCCAGCCGGGTCATGAAGCTGCGGTCGGTGCAGTAGCTGTTCGCCGCCTCGAACCCCGATTTGCCAAGATCGGCCGCCCGGACCAGCATGACCGGAGTGGCGGCGTCGATGCAGGATACCTCCACCCCGTCGATCCAGTCGGTCGCTCGGCCCGTCGGGAGCAGCCGTCCGGTCTTGGAGCCGGCGGCGTTCAGGAATGCGAGTTGGATGGGGGAAGCGGTTCCGGGAACGCCGTCGATTGCGGCATCTCCTTCGTACGTCACTTTGCCGTCCGGCGTCAGGACGCGCGCCTCGATCAGCTTGCGGGTATTGACGTTGTGGATGCGGACGGAGGTGATGCCGTCCCGCGCCTCGATCAGGCCGGCTTCGATCGCGAAGGGAGCCACGGCGGCCAGCATGTTGCCGCAGTTGGGGGAGGTGTCGACGGTCCGCTCGGTGACCTTCACCTGGGCGAACAGGTAATCGACATCGGCGCCGGGCACGGTCGAGGGGCCGACGATGGCGACCTTGCTGGTCAGCGGATTGCCGCCGCCGATGCCGTCGATTTCCAGATCGTGGCCGGCGCCCATGACCGACAGGAGCACGGCGTCGCGCTGGGTGGGGTTTGCCGGCAGGTCGGAGGACAGGAAGAAGGGTCCGCGCGACGTGCCGCCGCGCATCATGACGCAGGGGATCTGGATCTGGTCGCCTGTCGTCATGTCTTTCGTCCTCCTTCGGGACCGGCGGCTCGTGCCGGCCTGTGAATTCATCGTCGGCGGGACTATCCGGCTTCGCTGTTTGTTTGTGAAATGCAAAGATCTGCTTTATTATTCCGATTAACGGAACAATCGCAAGCGGCAGCCGCGGCGTGCCGACACAGTCAGGGTGGACCGGATGAATTTCGAGCTTGTCGATCTCAGGGCCTTCATCGCGGTGTCCGACCTGGGCAGCTTCCACCGCGCCGCCAAGGCGCTGAACCTGTCGCAGCCGGCTCTCAGCCGACGTATCCAGAAGCTGGAGGAGAGCTTGGGCGCTCCCCTGCTGGAACGATCGACCCGGCATGTGGCGCTGACCATGGTCGGCCGCGACTTCATCCCGAAGGTCCGGCGCTTCCTGGACGAGTTCGAAACCTCGGTCCTGAGCATCCGCGACCTTGGGGCAAGGAGCGGCGGCCTGCTGTCGATCGCCTCGGTGCCGACCGCCGTCTTCTACTTCCTGCCGCGCGCGATCAGCCGGTTCAGTTCGGCCTATCCCCGCATCCGAATCCGCATCCTGGATGTCAGCGCCAACGAGGGGCTGGAGGCCGTGGCGCGCGGCGATGCCGATTTCGGCATCAACTTCATCGGTGCGTCGCACCCCGACATCGACTTCATGCCCCTGGCCGAAGACCCCTTCGTGCTGGCCTGCCGCCGCGACCATCCTTTGGCGTCGCGCCAGCAGGTGACATGGAAGGAGCTGGAGCCGCACCGCGTCATCACGGTCGGGCGCAGCAGCGGCAACCGCGCCCTGATCGAGAACGCCCTGACCCAGCAAGGGCTGCGGCTCAACTGGTCCTACGAGGTGACGCACCTGTCCGGTTCGCTCGGGCTGGTCGAGGCGGGATTGGGTGTCGCCCTGCTGCCGAAACTGGCGACGCCGGCGGGAGACCACCCGATCATCCGGACGATCCCGGTGGTCCAGCCGGAGATTTCCCGGACCATCGGGATCGTCCGCCGCCACGGCGGCGTGCTGTCGCCGACGGCGGCGCAGTTCCTGGATATGCTGCTGGAGTCCTGGAAACAGTGATGCGGTATACGCATCAATAATCAAAATATATGCATTTCACGGAATTAACTTAACCTGATAAATCATTAATCGACAGCGCGGGATTGAAGCCGCGCAACCGAATGAAAAAGATCAGGAAAGGGAACGGAAATGCTGAGGAAGAAGAGCACTTTCATTGCGGCTGCCGCAGTCGTGGCTTCCGTCTTCGCTTCGCCGGTGATGGCGCAGACTTATCCGGCCAAGACGATCCGGCTGCTCGTTCCCTATGCCGCCGGCGGCGGCACCGATGCCATCGCCCGTGTCGTGGCTCAGGGGATCACCGCCCAGCTGGGGCAGCAGGTCGTGGTCGAGAACAACGGGTCTGCGGGCGGCAATCTGGCGACGCAGCAGGCCGCCAAGTCGGACCCCGACGGCTATACGATGCTGATGGCCAACCAGGGGCCGATGGTCGTCAACCCGCACCTGTTCAAGAACGTCAAGATCGACCCGCTGACCGCCTTCGACCCGGTTACCCTGATTGCGGAAGCGCCGCTGGTGGTCGTGGTGCCGGAGAACTCACATATCACGTCGGTCAAGCAGCTTGTCGAGGAAGCGGCGAAGGCGCCGGGCAAGATGACCTACGGATCGGCGGGCAACGGCTCGGCCAGCCATCTGGCGACGCTGTTGCTGGCTGAAACCGCCGGTCTCGACATGGTGCATGCGCCCTATAAGGGGGCAGGGCCGGCGATCACCGATCTGCTGGGCGGGCGGCTCGACTTCATGGTGACGACCATCCCGTCCGTCTTCGGGTTCATCGACAGCGGGAAACTGAAGCCGCTGGCCGTCACCACGTCTCACCGCACCAAGCGGCTGCCCGACCTGCCGACCATCGCCGAGAGCGGCTGGCCGAACTATCAGGCGGCGGCATGGTACGGCTTCGCCGTTCCCAAGGGGACGCCGCCGGAGATCGTCAAGACGCTGCGCGATGCTACGGTCGCCGCGATCAACAGCCCGGAAGTCGTGCCGCGTCTGGCGATCGAAGGCGCCGAGCCGGTCGGAAACACGCCCGAGGAATTCGCCGCTTTCATGAAGCAGGAATCCGCCCGCTGGTCCGAGGTCATCAAGAAGGCCGGCATCGGTCTGGACTGAACAAGATCTGGACTGAACCCAAGGAAAGCAAGGTCCCGTACTCGATGCGGGACTATGAATAATACCGAGAGCCGAAGAGATTGGCCTGTGCGAATACTTTCGCCGCGTAGGTCGGTCTAAAGCGAAGCGGCAGCCGACATAGACGCGCCTGCTT
>NZ_JCACHA010000640.1:0-14414 GCF_059503625.1 Skermanella sp. | reverse complement strand
GAAGTATTTGCAGGTCGCCAGTTCCTCGATCGTATCGATGCCGAAAGCTTCCTTGAGCTTCTTAGCGTCGCTGTCGGTCACGCCGGCCAGCGCCGACGGCGGCAGCGACATCAGCTGCTTCGGAGTCATACCCTCGTGGGCCTTGTCGAGAATTGCATGCAGAGCGTCGGTCGAAGCCACGGTCGCCTCCTTTGTTTCAAAAACTCGAGCGCCGCGAAGTTAACCACGAAAGCGGCATCCGAAGTCAACACGCGGCAAACTCCGTCACCGTCAAGATTAAGCGGCGGCAGCGGGAGACGTGAATCCGGTAGAATCGTTACATGCCCTCGACAGGATCATGACTCTTTCCAGGTAAGTTTTTGCCCCGGACTTGACATTTGGCCCCCACTCGTACAACCATCAGATTAATCCGTATTCTTCGCGAATGTCTGGCACCATCGGATCAGCGGAGACTCGTCGTGGAGATCCATCCTTGATCCGCAAGACGTACCTGCCCGGCGCCACGATCTTCTTCGAGGGGCAGCCCGCCGACTGCGCCTATATCGTCGAGCGCGGACAGGTGGAGATCTGCGCCGTCCGCGACCGGACCCACATCACCCTCGCGACCCTCGGACAGGGCGAGATCTTCGGCGAGATGGCCGTGCTGGACGACGGCGTCCGCTCAGCGGAAGCGCGGGCTGTTCAGGAAACCGAAGTGCTGATCATCCGGAGCGACCAGTTGAGGCGCCGCATCATGGAGGCGGAGCCCATCGTCGGGCAGGTCCTCAGCAGCCTCATCAAACGCTTCCGGCAGGCGCAGACGGGCCTGCTCAACGATCTGCCGGCCCGCATGGGAACGAGCCATGTGGTGGTGCCGAACGCCGACTGTGACGAAATCGGTTCGAGCGGAGCGGCGCTGGAGTGGCTGCTCCGGGAATATGACCTGGAACGCGGCTTGGCCGCCTGCGAGTTCGTGCCCTTCTTCCAGCCGATCGTGATGATCGAAGACGGCTCGATCGCCGGGTTCGAGGCGCTGGCCCGGTGGCGCCACCCCGAACGCGGACTGGTCCCGCCGAGCGAGTTCATCGATCTGGGCGAGCGGTGCGGCCTGATTCGGCACATCGACCTCGCCATCATCGCCGCCGCTTGCCGCCTGCTGCGGGAATCCGTGACGAACGGCGCCACGCCCTTCCTCAGCGTCAACCTGTCGGCGCAGCATTTCACCGATTTCGGGGTGGTGGCCAGCCTCTCCAAGATCCTGTCCGATACCGGCTTCGACCCGACCCATCTCAAGGTGGAACTGACCGAAACGGCGCTGGTCCAGGACCCGCGCAAGGCGCACGAGGTACTGACCCAGATCAGGGGCCTGGGCGTGACGATAGCGCTGGACGACTTCGGAACCGGCTATTCCAGCCTGTCCTACCTGCACAGCTTCCCGTTCGACGTCCTGAAGATCGACCAGTCCTTCGTCCGTCAACTGGGCAAGTCCGGCCGCACCCACGACATCGTCGAAACCATCATCATGCTGGCGAACCGCATGGGCATGCTCGTCGTCGCGGAAGGGATCGAGACGCCCGACCTCATCCCGCCGCTCCAGCAATTGGGCTGCACCTTCGGCCAGGGTTACCATTACAGCCGCCCGGTCCCGGCATCCGAGCTTGCCGGCCTGCTTGCCCGGTAATTTCCCCGCCAGCGTCCAGTCCTTCCCGATCAGTCGTCCGGATCGCCCGCCAGCCCACGCTCGATCAGCGACAGGAAGGCATCGACCACCTGCGGGTCGAAATGCTTGCCGCTCTCGGATTTCAGGTGCTCGATCGTCTCGGCCGCCTGCCAGGCGTCCTTGTACGGGCGCTTGTGCATCAGGGCGTCGTAGACGTCGGCTACGGCGGTGATCCTGCCGCCGACCGGGATGTCGTTCCCCTTCAGCCCGGCGGGATAACCGGTGCCGTCGAACTTCTCGTGATGGGTCTCCGCGACCTCGGCGCCCAGGCTCAGATAGCTGCGGCCGGGCACCATCTTCGCCACCTCGCGCAGCACGTTGGCCCCTATCCTGGGGTGCTGGCGGATGACGTCCATTTCCTCGTCGGTCAGCCGGGCCGGCTTGTTCAGGATGCTGTCGGGCAATCCTACCTTGCCGACATCGTGCAGGATGCTGGCAAGGCCGATCTGATCGACGAAACGGTCGTCGATCTCGTCGGCGAACTGGCCCCGCTCCTTCAGTTCGCCGGCGATCGCCGCCGTCAGCTTCTCGATCCGCCGGACATGCTGGCCGGTGATCTCGTCCTTGAACTCGGCCAGTTTGCCGAGGGCGTAGACGGTCGCCTTCTGCGAGTTCAGCACCTGCTCGTACAGATAGACGTTGTCGAAGGCGATCGCGACCTTGCTGCAGAAGATCTCGAGCAGGCCGTGATCGACCTCGCCCAGCGGCGCGTGTCCCTCCAGGTAGACGACGCTGACCGAATGGTTGCGCGACCGGAAGACGACGACGCTGTGGTCGGCGCAGTAGACGTTGCGGCCCTCGCGGAAGGCGCGCCGGATGTCGTCCATCGCGTCCGACGGCAGGATCGCGTCCAGCGGACGCCCCGGCGCCGTGCTGAAGGGCTGGGAACTGGCGAGCACCCGGAACTCGCCGCCGGCCTCGTCGCTGCCCTCCGATCCGACGGTGCACAGCAGCGATCCGGTGGCGCCCTGGATCAGCGAGTGAAGCTGCATCAGGACGCCTTCGACGAACTGGCTCATCGACCGCTGCTAGAACAGCGATGCCGATCCCTCGATGATCTTTTCCAGCCCCCGGCGGCTCAGGTCGATGCTGACGATATGCTGGTACGACCGCAGGGCCGCCACGACCGACGTGAACAGCTTCTGCGCCGTAAGCTCGCTCTTGGCCTTGTAGTCGTTGATGTCGTAATCGACGATCACCTGCCGTTCCGGCGCCTGGCCGGGCTGGCCGGTGCGCAGGATGATCCGGACCTGCTTGTTGCCCATGGTCTTGCGGATGAACTCGACGCAGCGGAGGCCGGCGTCGTCGGTTTCCATGACAACGTCCAGCAGCACGACGGCGGTATCGGGATGGTCCGCGATCGCCTTGCAGGCTTCGACGGCGCTGTAGGCGTTGACGAACTCCACCGGCCGGCCGTCGAAGACGAAATCGCTCAGCCCGCCCTTCGGGACCGCCTGGACCGCCCGGTCGTCGTCGACGATCATGATCTGCCACGGACGGGCCGTCGCGGCTCCCCGGAACGATCCGGCCCCCGAAGGAAGACCGCCGTCCGGATCGTCGTCATCCTCGGCCTCGCCGGCGAACAGGAGTTCGTCGTCATCGCATATGTCGTTGCCGGCCACGTCGCCCCCGGCCATGTCGTCCCTGTCGGTGCAGATCATCGGTCGCCGTCCCCATGCTCCGGCTTGCCCGGCGCTACACGCGGAATGGTAAGGATGAAGCTGGCGCCCTGCCCCTCGATGCTTTCCATGGCGATGGTCCCTCCCAGACTTTGGGCCACGATGTTGAAGACGATATGCAGCCCCAGCCCCGTCCCGCCGGAACCCCGTCTGGTCGTGAAGAACGGCTCGAAGATCTTGCCCAGGTTCTTTTCCGGAATGCCCTTGCCGGTGTCGGAATACCGGATCGACACCACGTTGGGCTGCTGCAACCGGGCGCATATGGTGATCCTGCCGGCCTGACCTTCGGCGAACCCATGGACCAGCGAGTTCATCACGAAGTTGGTCAGCACCTGCGATAATGCACCCGGGTAGCTGTCGATTTCAAGATCGTCGGGACAGTCCACGAAGATCGTATGGGCCGTCTGGCGGAGCCTTGGCCGCAGGCTCAGCAGGATCTCGCCGATGTATTCGGCAAGGTTGAAGCCGCGCCGGATATCTGTGGACTGATCGACGGCCACCTGCTTGAAGCTCTGGATCAGTTCCGCCGCCCGCCCGATGGTCGCCACCATGATCGCGGAGGCCTCGGTCGCGGTCTCCAGGTAGCGGTCGGCATCCGACTTCTTCAGCTTGCCGCCCTGAAGCAGCGCCCGGAAATCGGCCGTCCTCTCCCCCAGGTGCGATGCCGCCGTCAGCGCGGTGCCGATCGGCGTGTTGATCTCGTGCGCGACGCCGGCCACCAGCGACCCCAGCGCCGCCATCTTCTCGGCCTGGAGCAGGCTGTCCTGGGCCTGATGCAGACGGTCGTAGGCCATCTCCGCCGCCTCCTTCGAGGCCCGCAGCGCGTCTTCCGCCGACTTCCGCTCGGTCACGTCAGTATAGGTGCAGACATAGCCCCCGCCCGGCAGGCGGTTGCTGCGGGCCTCGACCACCATGCCGTTGGGCCGGCGCCGCTCGTAGATCGGCCGGCTTTCCAGCAGGTCGCGCTGGTCGCCGGTGAATTGCAGGACATCCTCGTCCGACAGGCCGGCGAAGTCGCCGCGCTCCGCAAGGAAGCCGGCAAGGCCGGCCAGCGTCGGCCCCGGCTCCAGCACCTCGGCGGTCAGGTCCAGCAGGTCGGCGCACCGGTGGTTCCAGCCGATCACCCGCAGGTCGCCGTCGGTGATCAGCATGGCCTGATCCATGTTCTCCAGCGTCGCCTTCAGCATGGCGCGGTCGCGCGCCAGTTCCTGCTCGATCCGCTTCCGCTCGTTGATCACGTTGACGGTGGTCAGGGTCGCCGGCTCGCCCCGGTGGTTGAACAGGCGGGCGGACAGCAGCGACCAGAACGGTTGGCGAGCGCTGTCGCAGAGCTGAAGTTCGAACTCGTCCACCTGGCCATCGTTGCGCAGGCGCGTGCCCAGGCGGCGGCGCTCCTCCTCCACCACGTAGAAGTCGGTGGCGTCCCGCCCGATCGCCTGTTCCGACGTCAGGCCGAACAGCTCGGCCGCCCGGTGGTTGATCTGGAGGACCTGCGCGTCCGACGTCCGCGCCAGCACGAGCGGGACCGGCACCGCATCGATCAGCTTGCGCTGCGCGTCCTCGGCCTCCTTGCGCGCTGTGACGTCGGTGAACCCCACCAGCACCGCGTCGACCCCCTGATAGGGGATGCATACCGCCGACAGGTTGACCCAGAACGTCCGGTCGTCCGCGTTCCGCATCAGGACCTCGACGCCCTCGACCCGGCCGTCGCGGTCGAGGGCCGCCTGCACCCCGGTATAATCGTCCCGGCTGGCATATTTGATCGACGACCGCCGCCCCATCATGCTGTGGGCGTGGCGGTTGCCCACCCTGGCGAGCGGCGCATTGACGTAGAGCACCAGCGCATCCGACCGGCGCATCACCGCGACCGGGAACGGGATCGCGTCGAGGATGAGCTGCTGGGCCTCCTGCGCCGCCTGAAAATCGCGCTGGGCTTCCAGCCGGTTGGAAACGTCGCGCAGGAAGACGGTCCAGTAGTCGCCGTCCTCGTCGACGAGATGCGACGCGGTCAGTTCCACCGGGAAACGCGTCGCGCCGGCGCCGATGCCCCAGGTGACCCTGGTCTTGCCGTCCATCAGCCGGCCTATCGGCCGGGGAGCGCTCCGGTTGGGCGGCGGTTCGTCGATGGCGATCAGGTCGTCCAGCCGCAACCCGGCCAGCCCGCCTTCCCGGCCTTCGCCCACGGGAAAGAGGGCTTCCGCGGCCGGGTTGGCGCAGACGATCACGCGGTCTTCGCCGCTGAACGTCACGATGGCGTCACGCGCCGACCGGACGACCGAATCCGACCGCGAGACCGTCCGCTCGATCGCTTCGATCACCGCGTTGTAGCGGTCGATCACTATGCCCGGACCGGCTTCGCGCGGTCCAAGCTGGCGTTGCGAGAAGTTCCGTTCGCGGACGCGGCTTTCCAGCTCGCTCAGCAGGTCGAGCGCCGCGCGCCCGTCGGGCACGTCGGGGGAAACGGGAGCTTGGGCGACGGCGAACCGTCTTCCGGCGATCCATCCCCCCCCGAAGATGATGACCGAAACAAGCAGGAGCAGCGGTAAACCGATCATTATTATTCATGCCACAGCAGATGCCGGGCCAAGTTTATGGAAATAATTATTATTAAATGCTTTCAATCTGCATGCTGCGACATTAGCACGCGGATACTTATATTTCTAAATTTCGATCCGGAACGCCGGTCTACAGAGCCGTGGGCACGGACTCGGCCGGTACCGGCGCCAGCGGCGGCTGAAGGCCCAGCCGCCACAAGCCGGCGCGTCCGATGCCGACCACGCGCACCGCTCCGGGCAGCATCGCCTGATAGCCGATATGATGGTGGCCATGCACGATCAGCCGCGCGCCCATGGACCGGGCAAGGTCGTCGAGCACGGCGAAGCCGTGCCGATGGGTGCTGGGCGCCTCGTGGCAGACCAGCACATCGGCCTTTTGGGTGCGCAAGTGCTGGTAGTCCTCCCACCAGATCGACACCCGCTGGGCCAGCGGCAGCCCGCCCCGCCAGCGGTGAGTCGGCGGAAGGGAGGCGAGATAGTCGTCCCTGGATGAAAATCGCGGAGTGCCGTCGCCTTCCGCCGGGTGCCATATCCGTCCGCGGAAAACCCCGCCGAAACCGGCGACCCGCAAGCCGGGCACCACCTCCGCGACCCGGCCGTGAAGGTTGAAGCCGCCCAGCCCGCTGTCGAAAAGATTGGCGTACCAGTGCGTCCGGTCGCCGTCATGGTTCCCCGGTATCCACCAGACCGGGATGCCCATGTCGACCACCGACGCCAGAACCTCCTCCAGCGGCTGCTCCAGGTCGTGGTCTCCGACGATGACGACCGCCGACGGCGCCTTGGTCATCACCGCCCGGACGATCTGGGAATAGCTGCCATGGGGATCGCCGCAGAACAGGACGGTCAAAGGGCACCGTCCCGCGCTTTTGGAAGGCGCAACGCGGGACTTGGCATCTTGGACCTCCTGAAAGCAACACACGGCTTGCGCCTGACGGCGAGCCGCGGCGCAAGCCGGTACCCCGGCGCATCCGCGGCATCCGCGGCATTCGCCCTCAGCTTAAAGTGCGGCGCTTTCCGACGGAACCGAAAAAGTTATATATCATCACAAACTGAACACAGATACATCCAACGCCGTGTTTCGCCGCCCGCCGGTCAGGGAGCCGGAGGCACCGCCTTCAGATAGGCCGCGATGGCGTCCCGGTCTTCCGCAGTCAGCTTCGACGTGCTGTTCTCGACGACTTCGTTCATCCCGCCGCCGACGAAGTCGCCGTCGGGCTGCATGCCGATTTCCAGCATGAAGGCGATCTCCCCTTGCGACCATTTCCCGATGCCCTTGTCCGGATCGGAGGTGATGTTCGGCACGGCCTTGCCCTCCGGCCCGCTGGACGATCCGGCAAGCATCCGGTCGTGATCGACCACGCCCAGGAAGTTGCGGGGCGAATGACACTCGCCGCAATGTCCCGCCGCCTGCACCAGATAGCGCCCGCGATGCCACTTCTCGTCCCGCCCGGCTTCTTCCGGGAAGCCGCTCTCATCCAGGAAGAGCGTTTGCCAGACCGGCAGAAGGAAGCGCCAGCCGAACGGCGGGGAAACCTCGTGCGGCTTGTTCGCCTGGGAGACCGCCGGCTGCGCGTCGATATAGGCCTTGAGGTCGCGGATGTCGCCGTCGGTCAGATGGGTGAACGAGGTATAGGGGAACACCGGGAAATACGCCGAGCCGTCCGGCGCCTTGCCTTCACGCATCGCCCGCACGAAGTCCGCCTCGCTCCAGCCGCCGATGCCGGTTTCCCGGTCGGGCGTGATGTTGGGGGAATAGAACGTCCCGAACGGCGTCTTGAGCGCCCGCCCTCCCGCCAGCCGCTCCCCGGTCTTCGGCACGGTATGACACCCCAGGCAGCCCGCCGCGTTGAAGATGTACTCGCCTCGGGCGACGGGATCCTTACCGGCCTCCTTGGCAGCTTCCTGGGCCAATGCGGGGGCCGGCGCCGAAACCGACACGAAGAACATTCCGCTGGCCATGACGGCCAGCGGAATGCCCAGGCGCGAAAGCCTTGGAAGCACGCCTACTCTTTCTTCTGGCGGAAGTTGTCGTGGCAGCCGCCGCAGGACTGGCCGACCTGACCGAACTGCTTGGCGATGGCCGCCCTGTCGTCGGTGGCCGCAACAGTCACCAGTTCGGCGCTGGTGGATTCGAGCTTCTGGGCCGCCTGCTGGAACTGCGGCCACTGCTTCCAGATCTCGGGCTTGGCTTCGCTGTCCTTGACCTTGCCGATGCCGGTATCCGCCGGGAAGAGGCTGGGTACGATCTTGTGCGAAGCCTGCTGGATGGTGGCCGCCCCCTCGCGCACGCCGTCGATCGTGCCGCCCTCGTTCTTCACATAGGCGGAGATCTTCTTCATCGCGTCGCCCATGGACTTCATGGTCTTTTCGCGCTCTTGCGTCACGACGGCGGGGTCGCTCGATACCGGCTGGGGCGATTGCGCACCGGCCTGTCCGGCGACGGCAAGCAGCGCCCCGGCTGCGGTCAGGGCGATGACGGTTCTACGGATGGTGTCCAAGGGTTCGTGCCCCTTTGATGTTTTGAAATTGCTCACGCAAATCTCTCCCTCGCGGATCGACATCGAATTAGACGCACAACGCGTACTTGCCATTCCCCTGTTCAAAAGATTTATTTCTTTCAGGATAGGACAGCCTTCGGCCCCGGTTTGCGGCTGGCCGAAGCTCCGGAACCAAGCACCTCCTGGACCTTCGCCATCCGCGCCCGGGCTTTTTGCGACAAGGTACCCTGCGCTTCGGCTATGCGCTGGACAGCGTTCAGCACCCGCTCCCGCTCGTCGTCACCATCGACAAGGCTGGGAAGAGCGCGAATCGCGCGTTCCTCGTCGATCTGGAGGATGCCCGCCTGATCCCGCACGCAGTCCTTGACCTCCGCGATCCGCCGGCGCCCGGCCACCGGCCGCTCCTGCCCGATCCGCTCCATCATCCGGAACGTCCGCTCGTCGACGATCCGGCGATCCTCGCGGAAAATGTACATGACGGCGCGCAGCACCGCCTCCAGCGTGCCGCCCTCCTCGATCTTCGATGCCAGCAGGGCGAGTTTCGCCTGCATCAGTTCGTCGCGAAGCTGCGCATCGCCGCGCCGCCGGACGCGCCGCGCTCCCTTGGCGCCAAGACCGGTCATCGCCTCGACCAGCGGCGAGCCGTAGATCTCCTTGAACAAACGCTCCTGGGCCAGATCCCGCACCCGCCTGTATTCGTCCAGCGCCTGTTCGATGCCGTCGGACATCCGGCGCTCGGCCGCCACGAACGGGTTGGCCGGGTCGGCTGGCCGGCGGTTCGCCCGCACCGCCTCGGCCAGCGCCGCCACCGGCCACATCGCAGGATTGCGGTCGGAAACGAGCAGCCGCTCCAGGCGGGCCGGATGCATCAACCTCATCCACCGCGCCGACGCCTCGGTCACGAAGGGAGTGATCCAGGGCCGGGCGAAGTTCTGGTACAGCCCCTCGTTGATCTCCGACACGCGGGCGACGGTTTCGAACCGCTGCTCGTCCTCCCGGCTGTCGTCCAGCTTCAGGATGTCTCCGATGGTCCTCGGCTCGAACCGCATCACGTAGCGGTCCGGGATCAGGTCGGCGTTGGGCAGGTCCGGCCGCTTGTCGTCTATCGTCAGCTCGTACAGGCCGGGCGGCAGGATATCGATGAAGTCCAGCCCGCTGATGAACTCCGAGGTCTGCTTCTGCGCCACCTTGGCCGAAACGAAGATGCCGAGATGCCCGATGCTCTCGTGCAGCGTATAGACGATGACCTGATCGTTGGCCCGGATGTCCTCGACGCTGTCATAGACGTCGGCGATCCAGTTCAGCGCCTGCTGCGGCGGGGTGATGTTGTCGCCCCAGGACGCGAAGATCACGATGGGCGAGCGGATGTTCCGCAAATCGATCGTCTTGCTGCCGTCCGACGAGACGATCTCGCCGCGCGCCAGCTTGTTGCCGATGAACAGCCCGTTGACGATGGCATGGATCTCTTCCTCGTTCATCAGGAAGATGCCGCCCCACCAGCGTTCGAACTCCAGGAAGCGCGGCTCCTCGGTGTCGATCTTCGACCAGAGATTATAATACTTCGACCAATAGGTATTGGCCGGGTTCAGGTTTTCGAAGTTCCGGACCAGGTTGGCTCCGTCGAACCGCCCGTTGCCGAGATCGCTGGCGAACAGGGCGGCCCAGGAACCGCCGGACAGCCCGCCGGTATAGCGCATCGGGTTCGATCCCTCGACGCCGGCCCAGTACGATAGCGGCGCGCCGGCAAGGATGATCGGCCCCATGATCTCCGGCCGCGCGGCGCTGAGGATCGCCACGGCCCAGCCGGCCTGGCAGTTGCCGTAGATGCAGGGCTTATCGCTGTCGGGATGAAGCTCCCGGACGCATTCCACGAACCGGGCTTCGGCGGCGGCCACGTCCTCCAGCGTCTGGCCCGGTTCGGGTTCCGGGAAAAAGGTGATGAAGTAGCAGGGATGCCCGAAGCGCAGCGCAAACCCGACCTGGCTGTCCTCCTTGAAGCCGCCGATCCCCGGCCCGTGCCCGGCCCTGGGATCGACGATGATGAAGGGCCGCTTCGTCGGATCGACCCGCTGGTCCGGCCGTGGCACGATGCGCAGCAGCGCGTAGTTCGCCGGCCGATCCAGCGTCCTGCCGTCCAGCACCATCTCATGCTCGAACGCCAGGAGCGGCGGCTTACCCTGCTCATAATGCTCGATCATGATATTGCCGCGCTTGCGCAGGATGTCCCAGAACAGGACGGACCGCTGCATGCTGTCCGTCACGTAATCGGTCCAGTTGGTCAGTGCCGTGCTGAAGGCAGTGTTGAAGTTTGTCATCGGCGCGCTCCCCGCGGCGGCCAATCCGCACTATGGCGGCCGCGATCTGGCTTTTCGGACTGCGGACGAATATCAAGGTTTGGTTAACCTTTATGTATCGCCCCCGTCAAGCGGCGCGCCGGAACCGGAGCGCGAAGCGCCCGACGCGCAGCCCCATCACGTAGACCAGCCCAAGGTACAGTCCGGGCGCCACTTCCCGGATCTCGTCGCGCACGCCGCCGGCGATCAGCGATGTCCGGGAATAGTCCAGAACGTGGCACGGCTTGCGGTCCAGCCGGCTCAGCTCTTCCCAGACGCGAGCCTTCACGGCCTCTATCCCGATCGGCAGGACGCGGTTGACCATCGTGCCGGACTCGGCGTCGAAGTTCTTGCCCCGCCATGCCAGCCCCAGCAGCCCGGCCAGCACCGGGGCGCCCGGCGTTCCCGGCGCCAGAAGGAAAAGCCCTTCGGCCCGGCCGTCGGGCTGGGCGCCGGCGTCGCTGCGGCGGAACAGGTCGTCCAGTTCCCGGCCCGACAGGCGCAGCAGGGCTTCCATTTCGGCAACCTCGCCCCGCGCCGGAAGACGGTTGTTTATTCCGCCCGCGCTTTCCACGTGTGACTCATGTCTTCTCATGATCAATTCCCGGAAGTGGCACCCATGACCTTATTGTCCGTGCTCGACCTTGCACCCGTTCCCCAGGGATCTACGCCGGGCGACGCCCTGCGCAACACCCTGGATCTGGCGCAGCATGCCGAAAGCTGGGGTTATAACCGCTACTGGGTGGCCGAACACCACAACATGGTCGGGATCGCCAGCGCCGCGACCTCCGTCGTGATCGGCTACATCGCGGGCGGCACGCGGACGATCCGGGTCGGCGCCGGCGGCATCATGCTGCCCAACCACTCGCCCCTGGTGATCGCGGAACAGTTCGGCACCCTCGCCTCGCTCTACCCCGGCCGGATCGATCTAGGCCTCGGCCGCGCACCCGGCACCGACCAGCGGACGCTGCTGGCGCTCCGCCGCGATCCCGGAAGCTCCGACAAGTTCCCCCAGGACGTGCTAGAGCTTCAGGCCCTGCTGGGTCCGGTCCAGCCCGGCCAGTTCCTCCAGGCGGTTCCCGGCGCCGATACCAACGTGCCGCTGTGGATTCTCGGCTCCAGCCTGTTCGGCGCGCAGCTCGCCGCCATGCTCGGCCTGCCCTACGCCTTCGCCTCCCACTTCGCTCCCGACGCGCTGATGCGGGCGCTCCAGGTCTACCGGGACAACTTCAAGCCCTCGGAACAGCTGGCCGAGCCGCACGCCATGATCGGCGTCAACGTCATCGCCGCCGACACCGACGAGGAAGCGCGCTTCCTGTTCACGACGCCGCAGCAGTCCTTCACCAACCTGTTCCGGGGAACGCGCGGCAAGCTTCAGCCGCCGATCGCCGACATCGAGTCCTACTGGTCGCCCTCCGAAAAGGCCCAGGCGTCCAACATGCTCGGCTGCTCCGTCGTCGGCTCGCCCCAGACGATCCGCGAAGGCCTTGCCCGCCTGATCGAGAAGACCGGCGCCGACGAGCTGATGGTGGCCTCCGCGATCTACGACCACGGCGCACGTTTGCGGTCGTACGAGATCCTGGCGGATGTCTGGAAGGAGCTGAACTGACCGGCCCACGCCGAGCAACGCAAGGCGGACACGCAAGGTACCGGGCTGTCCAGCACCCTCCCGAAAATCACCCGGAGAGATCCGGCGTGAATGCCACACTCAGGAAGCCCGACTACAAAGGCACGCTCGCGTAGGTCGGGCCGATTGAGCCCGACATCTAACTCTTCCGACTGGTCGATCCAAGCATTCTAGCCTCGAAGAGGTTGCAACGGTTCGGGATCATCACTCATCCTTTTCCACATCGGGGAAGTGGTGGTTCCGACATGACAGGTCGGGGTTCAGCCGAGGATCGAAACCTCTTCGGCTGATAGGCACGACGCCAGTCGAGCTATTGCCGCCACTCCCTCCTCGGTACTGGGTATAGGGTTCCCATAGCCGACTTCTCTGACGAACTTCCGGTAATCTTCGAGGAAAGGTTTGTTCAGCAGTGTCTCGCAGATCTGTCCGATCCGCTCCTCCCGATCACTTGGTCGCTCGTCACGGGTTTCTGCGCCACGCCGAACGTTATCGTGGTCGAGGAGTTCCGATAGCAGGGGCTTGAAGCGGGGGTCGGTGGCGACAGTCTGCTCGAGAGCACAGAGGTCATGCACGTGCCGAACGAGGGACCGGTCCCTCGCGCGCCCGGACGGCCCTGCGGTGTCGGGCAGGGTCCGCTGTTCGAAAACGCGCCAGGACAAGGCGGCAAGCTTGTCGGCGGCCGTCTCGACCGGGTCTATGCAGTCTATGGTAACAGGATCCTGTCTGACTATCCTGTGCCGGCTGCGCGCCTGGGTCATGAACGACAGCACACTCCGGGGGGCGGTTTCAAGGCGTGGCGCTTCGAGCGATACTTCTACTTTGATATCAGGCCTCAGGGCCGCGTTGGAATGAATGGGATCGTAGGGAACGAAGAGCGTGAACATCCGCCTGGAGTTTCTGCTCTCAGTTCTACTTCCGTCTACCAGATAACCGCTACGGGCGATTTCATCCTCGACCGCGTTCCGGAATCTTCGCCTTTGCCCGTCGGAAAGGGCCGACACGTGGTCGCCCGGAACCACGCGGAAGTCGATGTCTTCCGAGAAGCGCCGGATCAGCCCGAATGCCTTGGACAAGGAGGTCCCCCCGCCGAAGACTAGGCGACAGTCGTTGTACCTGAACTTTGCCAGACCTTTCAGGAGTTGGACTACATGCCAGTCCTTCTCGATGAAAGCCTCGTCGACACCGAGCGAACCGGCCGTCGATTGCAGAATCTCCCGGAACTGCCTGCTCGTCCGATAATCGACGGGAGGATCAGGAGACGCGCTCAAGGCTCACCCGAACATCGCCGTAGCCAAGTTTTCTGCGCACTCGCTTTCGAACGCCGATCACCCGGCCGGTAGGTACCTGGGTGGTTTTCCCCTGGTTATACTCACCTTCGATCCGCGAAGGCGCCGGTTCGATCCTCAAGCGAGTCAGGGCCTCTTCGGCAAGCCGTTTGACGCCGATGGTCGGGGCCGGCTTGCCGTCGAACGGAGATACCTGAGCACGCGCGTACAGCCCATGACCGAACTTCAGCAACCGCCCTTCGCGGACCAGCGCGCTCAAGGCACGCCCGACCTGATCGTAGCCGCCAAGATCGGTGAAGTCTTCGCGCATGAACACGTTAGCCTTCTTTCGCGCAATCCGCGTTCCAATCAGCTGCTTCAGTGTCCGCTCCGGCATAGTCTCCTCCAGATGCTCATGCGCGCACAGGATTAGCCGCGTTCGATTTCCAGGCTGGCAGTCATGTCAGAATACGACATCATGACCCTGTCAAAATACGACAAGGCAGAACTTGTTTCAAGGCTTGCACGGGATGACCGCCTTTTCCGGCTTCCGGAACGATGGATGGCGATCTCGTGGACAGTCTTTCTCAGGCAATTGCGGCGAGGCCGGTAGACGCGGCCTCCGGCCGCGTTCTTGCGAGATTCTGGCGGATGTCTGGGAAGAGCTGAAATGAGGGTGAGGGTGCGAGGCATCACCTCCCCACCCTCATCCCACCATATTAATTCAGACTGAATTATTTATTTGACACTGGTTCGTT
>NZ_JCACHA010000639.1:0-14439 GCF_059503625.1 Skermanella sp. | reverse complement strand
GGACGTTTACCGCCCCTGAGCCTGCGCCACAGGAGGTCCCGGGTACTAAGCGTCACGCTGCATCCACTAAGACCAGCGCCAGTCACTTGCACCGCGGCGCCGTCATCGACTGCTTGAAGGGCGGCCATGTGTGCCGCCTGGTGATGCCGGAGCATCCACTCCACGGGAACAGCTTCGGCTCGGCCGGGACCATTACGCCTCTGGTTGATGTGTGGCTCGATGAGGGGCGGTTGCCTCGCTACATGCGAACGGTGCCGAAGGGGGAGCGATGAGCCGCAAGGATCGGCTGTTCCGCATCGCCAACCGGCTCGGCAAGGTGTCGACCGGCAGCGCCGAAGCCGACCGTGCCATTCATGAGGCGCTAGACCGCACTGGTCCGATCCTGCCCCACACTACCGACGACGTCGCGGCGGAACAGCTGCTCCCGCCCGGCTTCGAGTTGTATGACGCTACCTATGCCGGCGCCCGTGTCTATGCGTCCTGCCGGCGGAGCGGTGCTGCGGACCGAGATCCTCGGTCGCTTGCTTGAGGCGAGAGGTTGCTACTTATGCACCCATAGTGCCCCCACGAGATAGGGGCACTATGGGTGCATGGTGGGGGCACGGCGCTCGGCTGCTACCCTAGCTTCAAAACAACAGCTGTTCACCTACAGGTAGAACACGATGCTTTGCTCCACTCCTCATAGCGTGTTTTCTTGACATAGCTTGGTATAGCATAGCTTGGTATAGCCAGGCATATCGCGTAAACGCGAACCTGGGCAGGGGCTCTGCCCCGTGCACCCTGCCAGGGGAAAATCCCCTGGACCCCTTGCCTTCATGGAAGCCGATCGACGTGTCCGACCTGCCCGCCCCGACCGCGCTGACCCCAGCCGAGGCTTTAGCCTCGACTGGCCGTGGCGCTCGTCGCGGCCGGCCCAAGGCGCTGCCGGACGACGCGCTGCGGTCGGTGGTCCTCGCCTGCCGGGTGGACCCGGCCACGGCGGAGGCGTTCACTGCTCGCGCTGACGCACACGGCCAGGAGCGGGCGACCCTGCTTGCCCGCTTAGTGGCCGAGGAACTGGCCCGGCCGGCGCCGAGACGGCGCGGCCCACGTCGCCCCTCCGTCGACGTATCGGCCTTGGTTGCTGCTCTCCGTCAGATCGAGGACGAGCGCGGCGAGTTGCGGGAGGGTCACGGCGCCCTAGTGCGGCTGGCCCGGTTGTCCCGCGAGGGCGGCGACAGCCAAACGCATCAGCATGCCGAGGCCGTTCTCGCGCGAGTAGACCGGGCGGTTGAGCGGCTAGACACCCTGACTGAGCAGGTGGTTACCGTAATCGAGCGCGCCTCGGGAGGTAGCCGTGATTAGCGGCGCCACCCGCGTCAGCGCTGGTCGAGCCTCGGCCAAGCATGTCGGCTCCCATCTTGCCAAAGAGACGGGGCAGGTCTCCACGCTGCTACCCGGGCGCGGCGTGTCGGGCACGACGATCCACGCCCAGGTGCGGCTATTGGCCGCGCTGGCGAGCGATCTGCCGAGCCAGGAGCCTTTACTGCACGTCCATTTGGACCCTGCCGTTGGCGAGAACCGGCCCGAGGTCTTGGCTGCCTGGTGGCGTGCCTTCGAGACCGAGTTCGGATTGGGCCGGGCCCGGTACTGCGCTGTCCAGCACGCCAAAGCGCAAGATCGCCGCGACACCCACGAGCACCGCGTCTACGAGCGCCGCAACGATCGAGGGCGGGTGGCGAACGTCAGCCACGACTACCTGCGTCGGCAGCGGATCACGGTTGAGGTCTGTCACCAGTACGGCCTCGCCTGCCCGCCACTTGCTCACGCAAAAGCCGTGGTGGCCGAGCTTGAGCGCCGCGGCCGCGCTGACTTGGTGGAGTTTGTCCGCGCTGCTGGCGAGTTGGACCGCAACCGCCGAGTTGCCCCGATCACCCCGCGCGAGCGAATGGCCGAGACACGCACCGGGATCACCAAGCGGGAGATCGGCGCCGCAGTCCTCTCCGCCTGGCAGACGTCGGATAGCGGCGCCTCGCTAGCGGCTGCCCTGGCTGATCGCCGTCTCGTGCTGGCGCAAGGGGACCGAGGCGTTGCCGTAGTCCTTGATCCGTCTGGAACCGCTCACCCGTTGGCCCGGCTGTTGGGTGCTGCGAGCAAGGCAACGACCGGCCAGCGGATCAGCGCGGCAGCCGTCCACGCCCGCCTTGCCGGCTTGTCCCTGCCGCCTGCTGAGCAGGCCCGGCTGATGGCAAAGCGCCCGGCTGCCCCGATTACCAAGGTCCCCAAGGCCCCGCAGGATGCGCCCAAGGCGCCTATTCCCAAGGTTATCCCGCCGACCCCGCCCAGGCCCGCGCCTGCTGCGGTCGAGGCTCGGCCAGCCACCCGGCGGGCTGCGGCTCGTGCTGCGGCCTACGCTGCTGGCAGGGTGGCGCCCCCGGCTACCGCTGCGGAGGCGGAAGCGCGGTTGTCGCGGCTGCTGGAAGCGATGGCTGCGGCCACCCAGCAGCAGAACCGACCCCCGCGCTTCGCAGGGCGGCCGAGACCCGTCCCTCCGACTAGCGGCACCGTCCGGCATCGCACCCCGCATACGGCGCTCGACCAAGCTGCACCGGCCCGGCCCCAGACTCGTGCCCAGGCCGCAAGCCGCGAGGCGCAGCGTCAGCAGATCGCAGACACCCTCCAGGCTGGGTGCGTCCGGGGCTGGGACCGGCTGGCGGGAGAGATCGTCAGCCTGCGCGCCCAGCTGCACCGCGGCGGTCAACGGCAGCCCAAGGTGACGTACACCCCTCTGACCGAGGAGGCCGCGTGGCGGCGGGTACTGGACGTGCAGCTTGGGGCGTACCTGCGGCGGCAGCGCCACCTTGTAGCCAACTGGGAGGCAACGGACGGCTGGACCGCGCACCTCGAGGAGGCACGGCAGCGTCGGGCGACCTTGGCAGCGACGGACGCACTCGGCGGAGCCCTCGCCCCACTGTGGCGGCTAATGCGGATCATTCGGATTGTGCGGCTTGATCGCCAGATTGCACGGGCAGAGGGGGCGCTTGCCAGCCTACAGGGCGAGCGGGACCGCTCCACCGACCATCTGCGGCACCACCCGCGCGGACGACAGCTCATCGAGGCCACGATGACGAACGCACCCCGGCTGCTGGCAGAGCTAGCGGCGCTGCGGGCGGCGGTGGCCCAGATGGCCCCGGTTGCCGCCCAGCCGGCTGCCAGTCGTCCAGCGGCCTCCGGGGCTACTCATACCGGCCGACCGGTAGGGCCAACTCCCGACCTGCGTCGACGTCCCGACGACGACGAGCCGCCGCCAGTGCCGCCTCGGCCACGTTAGAGGTGGCAACACCCACGCCGTAACCCACGGGAGTTACGCCGGCCAGCTGTTTGAGGATGCCAGGTGCTTTGTGGAGTTGCCGGGGCTCCACAATGGAGAGTCTATGAGGTCAGCGCCACACCTTCAAATGCGTCACTGCCAGGGGAGATCACACATTGAAGGTATTGCGAAAATTTTTCAGAGTTGATGATAAAACTATCATACCTCTCCGCGTACGACTTTCTATTGCAATTATATGGGTGTCTTGTGGACTCACAGTAGTTTGGGCTGATATTTCCTTCGCCCACAAATTAGCTGCTGTTGGTATCTACTCTGTTGTTTTAGGTTCGGCTATATTATTTTGGGAAACCATAGAAAAAGAGGAGGTGTTCATAATTATTGCTAAACAAATTATTGCTGCTGGAAAAAGCCCTAAATTGACCATACACGATATAATGTACACAACATTTTTTATGCTGTTTAATGCTTTTGTGCTTGTGATTTTTATAGCAATTGTTGTATCTGTTTTCATTAACACAAAAAACTATTCCTCTCTATATAAAAACATCGCTTTGCTTATTTCGTGGGCTACAATACCAAATTTATTGGTTTATCTATCGACAAAAATTTCAAGAATCCTCTTCTATAGAAAAGCACAAATGCTCACCAACGAAAAATCGGATTACCATGTTTTTGAGGTTAAAAAAACAGCTCGCTTTACAGGGTTTGTTCTTTCTGCAATAGGAGCATTTCTTCAGCTGCCTTTAATTTTAAAAGGATAGTTGGAGGGACACTCGGCGTCTGGGCCTTTCTCCTCGTCAATAGTGTCAGAAGCGCAGACCGGCCGGTGGCTGTACGTCGCCGAGTTGCGCCTCGTGCCGCGCCTTGCCTTCTCTGCCCAGAGCACTGTCATAGACAGATACCAAGAACTTGGAGAGCATGAGCGCGCTCCCTCGGAACTCTGCATCTGCTGAGACCTTTGCGCGAAGGCCGACTTGGGGACCGGGTCCTGGCTCGATGACGCGAAGGCCTTCGATTCTGTAGCCATTCGCGTGGCAGGACCAACTACATCAGATCAGCAAGGCCGAACTTGCCGCATGGGCGACTGGCGGTTCCATCGCCCCCGACTTCCGGGCTTTTCTCTACCGCGCCGGGTCTAGGGTTCCCGAACCAGTCACCTCCCCGAGACAGGCGGGCAGGCATCACGACGATCTTTCTCTAAGTTGGCAATCTGGGTATTGGCAAAATGCCAATTGCTGACCTATCTTAGAGGGGCGGGGCGACGAACCGGATGCGAGAGCGCCCCCTGGCCGCAGAGATGCGGTGCCCACGCTAGGTGGGCCGAGGCGCAAGCCGAAGCGGTGGCCGGACCTGACTACCCAAGGGCGCCTCCGGGCGCCCTTTTGGTTTTCAGCGCCTCGTGGCGACGGGCTTCCCCAAGAACACGTTGCTGACTAGCGCTATGAACCCCGTGCGCCCGATGGTGACAGGCGCCGGGATGCCTTTCCCTTGAGGGTAGGCACTCTCCACAGTCAGTTCGATGTCCTGCATCCGGCTCCGCTCCTGTGGAGCCCGGCGGATTTCGAAGAAGATGTGGTAAGGGCCGTCATGCCCCTGCACCGTCGTCGAGTGCAGCCAGTTCCGGCGGGCGCCAGTCTGGTAGATTTTCGCTTGCGGTTGGTTCAGCCCCTGAATGGCGGTCGGGAGGTGCGCGGACAGGCCGTAGCGCACCTGGCAGAAGACGCGCTGGCGGCTCCCCTCGTCGACAATCACCGGCTCATCGGCCAAGTGTGCCTCCGGGTCGAAGCCTTCCGTGAAGCAGTGCGTGGTGAAGCGCACATGTACCGACACAAGGCGGCCGACCTTGTGGCTGTCCACCATGACCTTGAACGGCTCAAGGTGCGCGAAGCTGTATTCCTGCCCCCGGATCGTCAGGGGAGCGAAATAGGGCTTAGAGGTAGTCACGACATGGGTTCCCTGCTTCCGCAGGGTAGTGGCCCTGCCGGACCCCGCCGCCTGCGGGGCAAACGGATTTATCTGTCACGACTAGGCCGGTGCACTGCACAGGCCACTCTGTGCGGCCCGGCCATGCTTATCGGCTCGAGGAGGAGAGGGGCGCCCCTTGCTCTGTCATGCCGCGGCCTTGGAAGCCTTCACTGGTTCCGCTGTCCAGACGGCAGCAGTGCCCACGTAGTCGCCACCGCCCGGCACACGCGCGCGCCGCTTGATCGCATGTCCACGCCCGCGCATCACCTCGCCCACGAAGGCACCGGCCGCCTGCATCGCGAAGTCGCTGAGGCTTGGAAACTGCGTCCGCAAGTCGGGGAGGAGCCCAGTAAAGGCGGGGAGGTCGGCCTTGGAGAAGGCAGCGTAGATCGGATAGCGCGATGGCTCCTTCGCCATCGCCTCGATCGCCGCGCCCTCCGTGGTGAGCCTGTAGGTCTTGTATCGGTCGCCAGCCATGGGTGCTTCTTCCCTTGGACAATATTGCCTTTCACAACGTAGTCTAATGCCGCCTTGTCTACAACAAAATATACGATATAGAAACAAACTCTGGGCGTCTCGTTAGACCAAGCCCCAACGGGACGCTCCTCCTGCCCAAAACAGAGCCCCACACACATTGTAGGTTGCGGTTTTGGGGCGATAATCCCAAAACTCTAAGACTTTTTGGGACGGCGCGCATGGATATCGGGTACGCGAGAACGTCTACAGCGGAGCAGAAGGCGGGACTGGAGGCGCAGGAGCGCGACTTGCGTTCAGCCGGCTGCGAGCGTGTGTTCAGTGAGCGCGCGTCCTCTGTCGCTCACCGCGCCCAGCTCGACGCTGCGATTGAATTCCTCCGAGAGGGCGACACGCTGATCGTCACCAAGCCCGACCGGCTTGCCCGATCTGTCGCTGATATGCTCGCTATCGTCGCCCGGCTGGAGGCGAAACGTGTGGCGCTGCGCGTGCTGTCCATGGGCGGATCGGAGGTGGACACGCGCACGCCCACCGGTCGCCTCATGCTCACCATGCTCGGCGCCGTGGCCGAGTTCGAGCGAGCCCTCATGTTGGAGAGGCAGCGCGAGGGTATCGCCAAGGCCAAAGCCGAGGGCCGCTACATCGGGCGAGCGCCGACAGCTCGTCGACAGGCTGCGCAAATTCTGGCGTTGGCCGGCAAGGGCTTGAAGCCTACGGCGATTGCGCGCCAGCTCGGGATCGGCCGTAGCAGCGTGTACCGAGTGCTGGATGCATCAAGTAGCCAATCAGGAGGCGAGACGCAGGGCCACCCCTGCTAGAGACGACGAAGCCCCGCCGGGTGCAGCCGGCAGGGCCTCTAGGCGAACGCCAGACCCTAATGCGGGAGATCCAACGTGAGTAGCAGTGTATCCGCAGCGCCTGACTGCAGCAAACCCACAACTGCCGGAGGTCGCCGCCAACGTGCCCCGTCTACTAAGCCGCTGGCGGTACTAGCGCGGGTTGACGCGCAATTTTGCGGCGGGTTTTTCCGGCCGCTGCAACGAGGGCGGGGGGACCGCCTCCACGGATTTCAGCGTGAAATCCACTATCGCGGCCGCTGGTTGCGGATTACGTCGGCCTACGAGTTAGGAGCGGACGACCTAGGAGTGTTTCTGGCGTTGGCGGGGCAGGCTGGCCTGATCCACTACAATCCTCTCGCCACCCAGGGCCTGGACGACCGCGGGCGTCTACGAGGTGGCTTCACCAAAAACCTCCCCTCAGACGAGCGACAGCTCGTCTTCAGCCTTTTTTTGGAAAAGAGGGCCCAAGGCGGCGGCATCGGCGACGTAGACGCGGCGCAGCGCCTGGTGGCACAGGGCAATAGATTCTATCTCGCTCCTACGCGGCACACTCTTCTCACCGAGGCTGGCCTGTCTAGCAGTGGCTCCGCGTACGAGGCGATCGGTGATTGCCTCGAGCGACTGAGTGCGGTGCATCTGACCGACCTGGGATCCACTGGACAGAATGAGAGGCGCGCAACGCGCCGCAGTGGAGACGAGCTACTGGCCTACGAAAATCGTGAGGGCGATCCCCGCATCCACGTCCTCCTGAACGCAGCTCTGGCCGAGCCGATAATTGGCCGTCCGTACGTTGCTGTAGATCTACGCGAGATGCGTCAGCTCGGAGACGTCGGCCGAATACTCCACACGTACCTCTGCGCCGACGTGCACCAGGGCAGCAATCGCACATACGCAATCGACGACCTCGTTGCCGCCGTATACGGAGCCGCAGGGTCTATTACGTCCGCCGAACTCAGGAAGCGCAGATTCAAACTCCGGCACCACGCCCTTGGCTCAACAGCTCTAAACAAGGCTGGGCGGCGTCGAGACGACGGCCCCAAGGTTATTGCTGATCTGCGTGGCTGGGCAATTGAGTGGGGGGAGCAAAGCGCGACCGTCACGATTCGCCGCCCTCAGATGGCCCCAGCTTCGATCAAGGGCGTTCCTGAAACCTCGCGTTAACCCCTCATTGGGGCGAGGACGGGGCGGCGCGCGTCTGTCGCGCCCCTTTCTGCCGCCAATCAAGCGGCCAGAAACTAGACGATACGAGGTTTCGAGAACGCTCGACACGAGGTTTCGGGAACGCGGTACGAGGTTTCGGGAACGCCCCCCCCCTTCTGGTACGAGGTTTCGGGAACGCCAGTGCGAGGTTTCAGGAACGCCTCCCTACTTTGGTACGAGGTTTCGGGAACGCTAGTACGAGGTTTCGGGAACGCTAGGTGCCGCTCAGGCCTTCCCAGAGCGTCTTTGCACCGAGGTTTCGGGAACGCTCGTGGGCACTCAAGCTCCTGAATTTGAACAACATTCAGACTTATCCACACCCCCATACTAAGAAGAATATTAAAAAGAATACTAAGAGTGCGGGGATCCATCCTCTCAGCAGGCGGCGCATGGCGCCGCACGAACACCTATCATGCTGCTCTAGAGGACGGAGCGCACCTGTGGCGCGCAATCTCTGCCTTACACGCTGCCTACGGCAGCGCTCTGGGGACGGGAGCTACCCTCCCGGCCGCGCTAGTCGCGTGGCCTTCCCCTTTGGGCATGGAGGAAGCTGGTGGTTCTGGTGAGGCTATTTGCGCCATGTTCGTGCATAGAGGTGCGCTAGACTCTATGTGGCTGTAGCGGCTGAGTAAGGCCTCCCCAAAAGTGTTGGCCGAATATGAAGCGTCGATCGGGACCTCCGCACACAAGGAGGAGCTCTGAGCGTCTCGCCGGAGCGCATGCGGCTGAGGTAGGGCGACTTCAGGAGGAGCTCGCAACCGCTCGGCAGATGGCGGCCGACCGGGAGGCCCAGATACGGGCTGACCTGGCCGCGGCCACGCTGAAGGTCGATGCCGCACAGGCTGAGCTAGCGGCAGAACGTGTCCGGGCTGCGGTAGCGGCTGAGGAAGCCAAGGGGCTTCGGGAGGCACTGACCGAGGCCCGGCGGCCATTCTGGCAGCGGTGGATCGGATGAGCGACACCCTCATACCGCCTCCGCCCGAGCGGCCCCAGCTCGTCGAGGCGGCTGCTCAGGGGCGGCTAGGCGGCCCGTCCTACACCTACCGAGGCGCCATGATTGACTGCCAGAAGGACGGCCAGAGCTTCGGCTCGGCCGGGACCATCACGCCGCTAGTCGACCTATGGGTCGATGAGGGGCGGCTGCCCCGCTACATGCGAGCGGGGCCCAAGGCGGCGGCGAAGCGATGAACCCGGCCCGACCAGATCGGTCATGGTATGAGGCGTATGCTGGGAAACCATGGCGCGTCGCTCTTGCTGGGATTTTGGTATGTCTCGCTCTGCTGTTCTTCGGCGTCGCTTTGGGTGGCGGTAGTCGGGAACACATCGTTCCCGTTGGTACACTCGTCGCAGCGATTATCGGCGGCGCCATCGCATTGGGCCAACTTCAAGTCGCCCGGCAGCGCCACGACGCTCAGACTGAGGCGGACCTCCAGCGGCGCATTACTGAGAGCTTCACGAAGGCGGTCGAACAACTCGGGAGTGAGCACCTCCCGGTCCGTGTAGGTGGCATCTACGCGCTGGAACGCATCTCGCGGGAGAGCAGCGAGGACTACTGGACCGTGATGGAGACGCTAACTGCCTTCGTCCGGGAGCGTGCACGTTGGAAAGAGCTGGGCCCGGCAGATGACACATCGTCGGAGGCGCGGCACGAGGTTCCAACCGATGTTGCGGCGGTCCTCAGTGTGATCAGGCGCCGCAGTCAGCAAAACCGGCAAAATTGGGAGCGGGAGCAGCGCGAAGGTTGGCGGTTAGATTTGAGGTCAACCGACCTCCGAGGAGCCGACCTCGGAAAAGCGCACCTTGAACGGGCCATCCTCAAAGAAGCCTGCCTCAACAAGGCCAACCTTGAGGGAGCGTATCTCAGAAAGGCCGACCTCTCGGAAACGCACCTCAAAGGTGCTTCCTTCTGGAAAGCGTACCTCGAAGAGGCCGATCTTTGTGGCGCTCATCTCGAAAGGGCCATCTTCATGCAAGCGCATCTCGAAGAGGCTATCTTTTGGACAGCTCACCTCGAAAGGGCCAACTTCAGGGGAGCACATCTCGAAGGAGTCCTCCTCATAGATGCGCACCTCGAAGGGGCCGACCTCAGAATGAGCATCGACCTGCCACAAGACCAAATTGACGTGGCTTTCGGGAATGCAGAGACCCAGCTGCCCGAGGGCATGGACCGTCCGGATCACTGGAAATAGCCGGCAAAAACATTTGCGCTGCGAGTGAGATGGACCCCTTCAACCGCCTGTTCCGCATCGCCGACCGGCTCGGCGAGGTGCCGACCGGCAGCGCCGAGGCCGACCGTACCATCCATGAGGTGCTAGGCCGTACCGGCCCGGTTCTGCCCTACACGACCGACGACGCCGCTGCCGAGGATCTCCTCCCGCCCGGCTTCGAATGGCGCGACCCCACCTATGCCGGCGGCGGTGTCTATGCGTCCTGCCGGCGGAGCGGCATGGATGGGGAATGGCCGCACCCGCACCACGGGCAATGGGGCGCCACTAAATCCCTCGCCATGTGCGCGGCGGTGCTGCGGGCTTGGTCGACGGTGGCGAGGTGAAGTTATGAGATTTGAAAAAGAACAAAACACGAGGATATAGCTTACGCTTATCTGTCAATCGTACATGAATCATCAAAGATGCTATCAATAGTTGTTGCGCTTTCAATAGTTGCTGTTCTTGGATTTAGCGGAAACATATTTGCTAGTGTAGAACCAGACCTATTAAATATAAAAAAGGCTTTGCTTGTTTTTCCGGCAAAATGTTTATGGTATTCGTAGGATGTGTATTCTGTAGAATGGTATTGATAATGATGCCACTGAATATACGTTTGATGATAAGTGTAAGATTAGAGGTAATTTTACTATCGATCGTTACTATAATGATTCTCATGTGCACTGCAGGTTATTTTTACTTTTTGTTGTCATTCTATGAGGAAATAACGAAAATTACAGTTTCTGCCTCAAAATAGGATTGAAAAGACTCCCTTGCGATAACCAACCCTCACCGCAAGCGAGTCAGCGCTGCCGCAATCGGCAGCGCACAAAGAGAAGCCGCCCCGTGGTCCCGGATGGCGGCTTTGAAGGTGGGGTCTGGAAACCCTCGACGTTCCAGCTTCAGAGGCTGGTTGCGATACCGCACCACTACGAATGCGATATGGTAATAACGTAGTCGAGATCTAGCCGAACCTCCCTTACCGCAAGGGAGCCGGCACCTTCAGCCCCAACCGCATCGCCGCAGCCTCCAGCAGCGCCACGTCGCCAGCCCGCCACTGCTTCCCGGTCATGAGCTTGACGGCCTCGGCCGGCGACATGTCGATCGCCGCGCCGATCGCGGCTGGAGTGCTGATGCCGCGATCATGTAACGCCTGGCCGACCAGCATGCGTAACCGGATAATCTGCAACCGCTCGGCATCGCGCTGCCGGCGCTCATCGGCCGTAATCTTCGGCTTTGCAGGCGGGGGGTCGAAGGATGAGTTCATGCACAGAAGCTGGGTGCTGTAGCACCCAGCTTCACTGCGGTCATTAATCGGGGGGACGCGTAGAGGGCAATCAGAACTGCCGCCGGGGGGATGGCAAGGCCCTCTCCGCTGCCGCGACTATGGCTTATGGCTATCAACCAAATACAGTCACACAAGCGAGAGCGGCAGCAGACGCAGTATGCGCTAATTCATGTTATTAAACTTATAGTTGATTAAACATGAGAAAACATCCCACATAAATGTTCCGAGTACAGTTTGATGTGATATTATCTCAACTATAAGTTTTAGTTTGAGGGTAGCTTACTATGGGTTGTGCGAATCGATGCCATTTTCCCATATTTATTGAGCCAGCGATGTCGGGGGGCACCACTGGTTGTAGCAACGGCGTCGATGTCCGGGGGGGCGTCGGCGTCGTTGTCATGGCTAAAGGTCAAGCGTTCGCCAGCCGCAGCAGCAGCAGGCCAAGGAAGCGGCCCGCACCCGACAGGCCGTTGCTGATCTGCTATCCCGGCCGCGCTCTGAATTCCCGAGTGTCCCCGTCAGGTTTGCCGGGCGCGAGGTTCCTCCGCATGTGGTGGATGCGGCCTGGACAGCGGTTCGCCTAGCGCATCATCAAGCGGGGCGGCCCGAGCACTTTGACCACCTCGGCTGGCTGGAATGCTGCCTTCCTGCCGCCATCGAGGCGGAGCGGCAGCGCAAGCTCGACATGCGCCCTCTGCCGATCTTTGACGCCAATGGCGGCAGGAAGGCGGGTGAGGCGGCCCGGCGCGATGTGCCGCGCGAGCTAACGGCGCCGCTGATCCTGGGCGACTGACCATGCCGCCCGCCGCGCCACTGCCGCCTTCGCCTGACCGCCCGCGAACGGAGGCCGAGCTGCAAGCCGAAGCCCTGGCCGCATTGCGGGCGGCGAAGGCATTGGCGGCGTGCCTCGCGGCGTGGCGGCCAGAGCGGCGGGAGTGACGTTCCGCCTTCCCAAAGTACCGGCGCCGGTTACTTTCCCAACTACGCGGCGCCGCGTAGTTTCGACTGTAGTTAGCGGCCCCTTTGAAGGCTGGCGGCTCTGCGCGCATAGCGGATGCGCTTTTTGGCGGTCTTCCGGCTGCGCTTGGGTCTTAGACGCACGGCAAACTCCCCTGGTTCACCAGGGGTGAACGGCGCTGCGCAGCGAAGGTTAGCGCGCCATCCGCATCTGTGGTGCCCAATGGCCGATCCTGGTTATCAAACGGTTACAAAGTGTCTGGGCGCGTAGCGGCAGTGATGGCAGTAGGTCTGGCGGTACGCGCTGCCGCGCCGGCTTCCTTTGAGTTCACCAGCATGGTGTTGTCCCTATAATGTCCCGGTCATGTCCTGGCGGCAGCTTGGACAGTGAACCGGACAGGCCGGAAGTGGGCGGGACACTATGCTGGACATGCCCAGGGACAATGACCGGGACATGAGGGACAGCGTGACGGATAGTGACCCGGACATTCGGTGGATGACCTATGCCGAGGCTGCCCGCGTCCTTGGGGTCAATCCCGAGAGTGTCGCCAAACGGATGCGCCGAGGAAACTGGGCGCGGCGTTTGGGCAACGATGGCAAACCGCGGGTGGGCGTCCCAGTCAGTGTCCTGCCTAGCGTCCCGGTCTCTTTTCTGCCTGTCCCGGTACCTGTCTCTTTGGATGACCGGGACAATGTCCCAGACATTGCTGCAGATCCAGAGCCTTATGTCCCGGACATAAAGCATCCATCGAATGCGAAGCCGGACATGGTGGATCCTGTCCGAGTGCTTGCCGATCGGCTGGAAACCGAGACAGAGCGGGCCAATCGGCTTGAGGCAGAGCTACGGGAGGTGACAAGCCGGGCGGCAGCGGCCGAGGGCGAAGCAATAGCGCTTCGGGAGGCTGTTGGGTACGCCCGAGCCCAAGCGGCGACTGACCGAGCAGCTCGTGACCGAGCTCAAAAGGAGCTTTCGACCCAGGAGGCACAGCAAGCCGTACTACAGGCGCGGCTGGATAGCGCCCAAAGGGATGCCGAGCTGGCTGCCAAGATAGATGCCTCGGTTCGCCAAGAACTGGAGGTGCTCAAGGCTGAGCGGGACACCGTCGAGAAGCTAGGCTTCCTTGGCCGGCTGGCGTGGGCGCTACGCCGCAACCGGGGCTGAACGGGATGACCAGCTTCAGCCGCCTGATCCGCATCGCTGACCGACTGGCGAAGGTCGAGGCAGGCAGTGCCGCAGCTGATCAAGCCATCCATGATGCCATTGGTCGCGCTGGCCAGGTGCTGCCCTACACAACCAGGGACGAGGCAGCACAGCGCTTGCTGCCACCAGACTTCGAGTGGATGGCGGTCACCTACTCGGCTGGATGGGTCTATGCGCCCTGTCGTCGCTCTGGCCTCGATAATGGGATGTCCCATCCGCATCATGGGCAATGGGGACGGACCCTGCCGCTGTCCATGTGCGGGGCGGCGATGCGGGCTTGGGGGAAGCTGGCTAAAGGCTGAAAGCCGACGATGCACTGATGTCGGCCGATCGAACCGACTTAGGCTACGCCTGCCACTGCCGAGGTCAGCGCGAATAAGCTGAACGGCTTGTGGATCACCGGCACCGCAGTATGCCCTCCGGTGTCGCAGTTGTTGCCATACCCCGTGGCGATCACAAATGGCACGCCGAGCGACACCAGCCTGTCCGCCACCGCTTGAACCCGCTGACCGCCTAGGTTCAAGTCCAGCACGGCGGAAGTCAGCCCCCCGTCCGACATGGCAACCTCAATCATGGCCAGGGCACGCTCAACCGTGTTGGCTGTTCCAACGACCTCAGCACCAGCATCGAGGAGGCTGTCCTCGATCAGCATGGCCACGAGAGCTTCGTCTTCCACCACCAGAACTCGTTGTCCTGACAGATCAGCGACGCGTTCTGACATCAATGCGCTGTACATTGCGGACGCCTCCCTGACTTCAAGATGCTGTTCTGAAGAGAGAATATTCAGCTGGAGCCGACGTCAGCTATCTATGGCCCTTGGCGAATAGAGGTCTGTCCCGTTTCGCACGCCTGCCGAGGCAAGCGCGCTCACCTGAGATAACCTTCGTCCGCACTATAAGCGGTGGTCAGCAACAGAGCCGCTGGCGATGTGCGGGGGGGCGGTAATGCGGGCCTGGGCGGTGCTGGCGGAGCGTCGGAGACGCGCTGTTGCTTGCTAGGTC
>NZ_JCACHA010000638.1:0-14489 GCF_059503625.1 Skermanella sp. | reverse complement strand
AGCAGCAGCTTGCACAGGTCGGCGTAGTCCTGGATGTGCAGGTTGGGCCGAAGCTGCTCGCCGCCGAACACCAGGATACGGCCGTTGGTCACGGCATGGTTGGTCAGGATGTTGACGGACAGGTCGAGGCGCTGGCGCGGGCCGTAGCCGCAGACCGTCGCGGGCCGGTAGATCACGCCGACGAAACCGTCGTCCGTGTGCTTCTTCAGGACGGTTTCGCACTCCCCCTTGTACTTGCTGTAGAGGGTGAGCGGCAGCAGCGCGTGGTCTTCGGTGACGTCGGGCTGTTCCGACACGCCATAGACCGAGCTGCTGGAGGCGTAGACGAACCGCCTGACCCCGGCGGCCTTGGCGGCGGCGACCATCGGCTCGAAGGCGTCGAAGTTGATCGTGGTCGACAACTGCTCGTCCAGCTCAAAGCTGGCATCGTTGGAGATGCAGGCGAGGTGGAGGACCGCCTGATGGCCGGCCATGGCGGCGGCCAGCTTGGCGGTATCCCTGATATCGCCCTGCACGACCGTCAGGTCAGGGTGATCCTTGGGCAGAAAATGGCCGCCGAAATACAGGATGTCGTAGACCGTCACCCTGTAACCGAGATCCAGCAATTGCGGCACCAGCAGACTGCCGCAATAGCCGGCGCCTCCGGTCACGAGAACCGAGTCGAACCCTTTGATCACGCTCATTTTTCGATCCTGCTCAAATTCGCCCGGGCAGCTGCCGATTGGGAACCTGTTGAGCCGGAGCGAAGCACGGCAGGAATTGAAATTTGGTTAACGAGTCGTTGCCTGGGCTAAACCTGCGGCTGATGCACGACGCCGCTTCGACGGCATCGGCGCCGCTGGTCTCGACGGTGCCGATCAGCCTTCGGGTTCGGATCAGCCTTGCGCGGGAGACGCCTGATCCCGGTTGCGCAGTTCGTCGACCAGGACGCGGGTATTCTCGGAGTAGTCCACCGGAACGGTGACGAGGTGGACGCCGCCGGCGCCGAAGGCCTTGTCCAGCGTCGGGGCGAGTCCGTCGGCCGTCTCGACCCGCCATCCCGTGGCGCCGTAGGCGTCGGCGTATTTCACGAAATCGGGATTTCCGAAGGTCAGGCCCCAGTCGGCGAAATCGTCCACCGCCTGCTTCCAGCGGATCATGCCGTAGGCCTTGTCCTCCAGGATCAGCACGACGAGGTTCAGCTTAAGCCGGACGGCGGTTTCCATCTCCTGCGAGTTCATCATGAAGCCGCCGTCGCCGCATACCGCCAGGACGCGGCGGTCAGGATGCAGCAGGGCCGCCATCATCGCCGAGGGCAATCCCGCGCCCATGGTCGCCAGCGCGTTGTCGAGCAGCAGCGTATTGGCGACATGGGTGCGGTAGTTGCGGGCGAACCAGATCTTGTACATGCCGTTGTCGAGCGCCACGATGCCGTCCTCGGGGATGACCTGCCGGACATCGTGGACGATGCGCTGGGGCGTCAGCGGGAAGCGGCTTTCGGTCGCCCGGTCCAGGATGCGGTCGAGGATCTGCTTCCGCAGCGGCGCCAGCGCCGACGCCGTCTTGAGCTTGCCTTCGAGCCGGTCGGCCAGCAATGCTAGGCTGGGGCCGACGTCGCCGACCACCTCGGCATGCGGGAAGAACACCTGCTCGACATTGGCGGGGATGTAGCCGACATGGATCACCTTCGGCCCCCGCTCGCCCATGATGAAGGGCGGTTTCTCGACCGTATCGTGACCGATGGCGAGGATCACGTCGGCCTTGTCGATCGCGTCGTGGACGTAGTCGCGCTCCGACAGCGCCGCCGTGCCCATGTAGAGGTTGGAGCCGGCCCCGACCGAACCCTTGCCGGTCTGGGTCGTGAAGAACGGGATCTGGGTGCGGCGGACGAAGTCCGACAACCC
The DNA here is from genome assembly GCF_059503625.1 of Skermanella sp. Taxonomy (NCBI): domain Bacteria; kingdom Pseudomonadati; phylum Pseudomonadota; class Alphaproteobacteria; order Rhodospirillales; family Azospirillaceae; genus Skermanella; species Skermanella sp. The sequence continues at coordinate 12,606 of NZ_JCACHA010000638.1, read as the reverse complement.
GGCGGCTAGACGCGGGCGGCTGGCGACCGCTCCCATCATGACCAGCGGGCGTTCGGCCCCCAGGATCATGGCAGCCGCGCGGTCGAGCGCCGCCTTCGGCGCTACGGGGAGTTCGATCGGGTGCGGCGGCACCATCGCCAGATCGGGCACTTCTTCTCCGGCGATGTCTTCGGGCAGTTCCAGGTGGACTGGACCGGGACGCTCTTCCATCGCGACGCGGAAGGCATCGCGCACCAGCGTCGGGATGACGGAACCGCTGACGATCTGGCGCGACATCTTGGTCAGCGGCTTCATGGCGGCGACCACGTCGACGACCTGGAAGCGCGCCTGCCGGCTCGACAGGATCGGCTTCTGGCCGGTGATCAGGATCATCGGCATGGCGCCCAGATGGGCATAGGCCGCCCCGGTCGAGAGGTTGAGCGCCCCCGGACCGAGCGTGCTGATGCAGACGCCGGGACGGCCGGTCAGCCGTCCGTGGGTGGCGGCCATGAAGGCGGCGGACTGTTCGTGCCGGGTCAGCACGAGCTCGATGGAGGAGCGGCGGAGAGCTTCGACGACATCGAGGTTCTCCTCGCCGGGGATGCCGAATATCCGGTCGACCCCTTCGTTTTCGAGACAGCGTACCAGCAGCTCTGCGGCGTTCATGGCCGGGACTCCCTTGGAAAGATCGCCGGGGGTCACGCCGCCCTGGAGAGGCCGGCGGTGACGTCGGCAGGCAGGTCGAGCGGCGCGTTGGCGCTGTCCAGGAACGGACCGGACCTCCTTTATCGCTCGATAAACAGGTTAGCATGGGCAACGCCGAAGAGGCAGCTATTGCCGCATGCGCACCTGCGGAGGAGGCGTGAGAAGCCATGGCGCCGGCTCCGCACTCAGATCAGGATGCTGCTGAGCGGCATGTGATAATCGACGCCGGCCAGCGTCACCGAGGCAGTCCCGTGCTGGATCACCATGTCGTCCGCCGCCGTCCTGGCCACCGTGACCCCTGCCGCGTCCATGTCGATGAAATCGACGCCGACCTTGAAGCCCCGGATCAGGTCGTGGCCGGCGTTGGAGATGAACGTGTCGGCTCCGGCGCTTGCGGTCAGGATGTTGTCCAGGGCGTTGCCGGTCACCTTGGCGCCGCCCGGTGTCACGATGACGAGGTTCTCGACGTTGTCGGCGAGGGTGTATTCGTCGGTCCACAGCAGCACGGTGTCGCGTCCGCCTCCCACGGCTTCGACGACGGTATCGTATTTGGAGCCGACCACGTAGCCGTCGTCACCGCCGAGGCCGGTCATCCGGTCGATGCCGCTGCCGCCGTCGATGTGGTCGTTGCCCGAGGTGCCGGTCAGCGTGTCGGCGGCACCGGTGCCGCCGATGCTCCTGGTCGCCTGCGCGCCGTCTTTCCAGTCATGGACGGCAGTGTCGGTCTTGACGCCGGTCGGGGGCGTCGATCCCGAAGCCGCCGCATACATCTTCAACGCGTTGGGCCCGAGAGTCGAAGCGTCGAAGGGCGCGGTCATGCTGTTTCCGCTGTTGACGCTGACCGATCCGGATGCCGCATACAGCCATTTGACCTGGGACACGTCGTTGTTCACGATCTGGAAGTTCTTGGACGCGTAGCCGAGGTTGTCGGTTCCGACATGCACGTTCCAGAGCGTGCCGGTTCCGCTCAGCGCGTTCTCCTTGACCACGCTGTCGACCGCGCCATAGGCGTTGACCGCCTGCTTGGCGGCGGAGACCTTGTTGTCCTGGACGGTCACGCCCTTCGCCTGGTAGTTGAGGCCGACCGGAAAGATCGACCCCGGCCTGTCGCTGAAACCGCCGACCAGGATGCCGTCGGGCACGCCATGGACGTAGTTGTTCAGGATCTTGACGTTCTGGGTCCCGGCCTTGACGACGATGCCCGACAGGCCGCGCACGTCATAGACGTCGTTGTTGGCGATGACGCCGGTCCGCATATAGACGTTGTCGATCCCTTCCTGGGTGGCGATGTTGTGAACCGTGTTGCCGGTGATCGCGATGCCGACCGTCTGCGCCGTCTTGATGCCGTCGTATTTCTGGCCGTAGACGTGGTTTTCCTCGATGACGATGTTGGTCGCCATGTTGGTCAGGTTGGTGCCGCCCTGGGTGAACTTGATGCCCTCGGTGCCGCCCGAAAGCTGGAAACCCTTGACCACCACATTGTCCATGCCATAGCCGTAGACCACTGGAAGTCCGGCATTCGCCGCCTTGATGGTGGCGGAACCTTCGCCGTCGGCGGAGACCAGCCAGATCGGCTTGTCGGTCGTGCCGCTTTTGGTGATCTTGACGTTCTCGGTGTAGGTGCCGGCCTTGACCATGATCGCGGTCCCCGGCGCCGAGGCATTCACGGCCGCCTGGATGGTCTTGTAGGGAGAGGATGCCGAACCGGTCGCCGTCGCGTTGTTGCCGGTCGGAGAAACCCACTTGATGGCGATTGGCTTGGCGTTTTCGTAGGGAACTACAGTTGCCGCCAAAGCAGAAATGCCGAGTGGTAGATATGCCATTTCACAAGCCCTATAACTCCAATTTGGAGGTAAAGGCTCGCAAGATTTATTACCTATTTAGTTTATGCGCAAAAGAGGTAGACAGGAAAGCTCAAAATTGACACAGCTGCGCAGCATCTTCTTCTACCGCTTCCCCCCGCCCGGTATGGCCGGTCACTGTCCGGCGCTTTCCTCCAGCGCCAGCGTGCGGATATCGGCCAGCACCAGCCGGGGATCGAGGAAGTCCAGGCTGTAGATGTTGCGGATCTTCCGGTTCCGGTCGATCAGGTAGACCCGGAGCTGATGGGCCAGGGGACCGCCCGTATCCCCAGGCGCCGGGTTGGCCAGCACCCGCTGGCCGTAGGCGGCCAGGATTTCCCCTAGCGAGCCCTTGTCGCGGGCGGTCAGGAACGGCCAGTCCGCTTCGCCGCCGGTCCTCAGCGACTGCGCCTGGAGCGCCATGACAGCCGGGGTGTCGTGGTCGGGGTCGAAGCTCATGGTGATCAGGCGCAGGATGCGCGTAAGCGCCGGGTCGGCGGCGGCCGCCTCGTGCAGGTCGCGCATCAGGGCGGTGCCGAGCGGACAGATGTCGGTGCAGCGCGTGTAGATGAAGCTGAGGACGGCGATCCTTCCCGCCATCAGCCCATGGAGCCGGCGCTCCGTGCCGGTTTCGTCCAGGGCGGCACCGTCCGCCGCCTCGCCGAGCGGCGGCAGACGGTAGCTTCCCGGTTCGGGCGGGTCGTAGTCGAAGCCGGGGGGCCGCGCCGATTGCGCGGGAGGACTGCCATGGCCGTGGTCGTGCGCCGGACCGGCGACGGCGCCTTGCGCGCCCGCCAGGAACGCCATCGCCGCGCCGAACAGCAGCGGCAGCACCATGCCAGGATGCCTCGGCAAGGCCGGTCCTCCCGGATCAGTTGGTGTAGAGGCTGTCGGCGCCCAGGCGCATGATGTGCGCCCGGCCCAGCTGCCGTTCCTTGAAGTCGATGGTGAACCGGTGGTGAAGCTCCCGCCCGTCCCAGTCGTAGCCCTTGATGAACTGCTCGTCGTCGGCGCCCTTCTTGTCCCAGTTCGCCAGCAGCGACGTGGTGAAGTAGACGCGTTTGCCGTCCCAGCTTTGGGAGACCATGTTGACCTGGGCACCGATCTTCTGTTCATGGATCTGCTTCGGCGCATGAGGGTCGGCGACGTCGAAGACCCTGACCTTGCCGTCCATGAAGGTGTCGACGAACAGGGTCTTGTCGTCGGCGCTGAGGCTGATATCGACCGGCAACGGGATGTCGGCCGGGTTGCCGATATCGGCGACCGGATCGGCGTGCCACTCGCCGCTGCCATCCTCATGGATCAGCCAGATCTTCGAGGTCAGCGCCGTCGTCGTGAAGGCGTAGTTGTGGTCGGGACCCCAGGCCCAGCGGATCTCCAGCGGCGCTCCCGGAACATGGAACACCTTGCGCGGCTGGCGTTCGTGGAAGTTCCACAGCACGACGGTCTGGCCGAACCGCTTCATCGCTTCCGGGTCCTGCACCAGCTTGCCGAAATCCATCATGTAGTTGGCCTTGCCGGTGAAGGACGAGGTCAGCATGACGTTCTTGCGCGGCAGGACGCGCTGGTCGTAGCCGTAGCCGTCGGCGACCTGTTCGACCTGCGCGCCGCGCGGGTCCTCGGCGGTCGGCATCCAGTGGGTCGCGAGGAACTTGCCGTCGCTGGTGTATTCCACCAGGGCCGTGCGCCCGCCTTCGTCCTTGGCGTTGGACAGGCCGGACATCAGCATGCGGCCCGGCAAGGCATAGGCGCCATGGGGACCGACGACGCCGCCGGTCGCCTGGACGAAGTCGTCGATCGTCCGCTCCAGCCTGGGTTTGCCCGGATCGGTATGGATGTCGAAGATGAAGATCCTGCTGGTATCCAGGCCGCTGGCCCAGAAATAGCGCCGGTCGTCGGTGAATCCGCCGTGATGCGCCTCGTTGCGGCCGCCGACCGATGTGCTGGAAATCACTTGGCCGTAGGTCGGGGAACCCGGCCGGACATCGACCGTCACCAGCTTGTCGGAGCCGTCGCCCAGCCCCTCGACGCCGAGGGTCCAGACATAGACGTAATCTTCCTGGCCGGTGATCTTGGGCATGAAGGGTGACATGCAGGTCTCGTCCGCCCGGGCGGGTGCCGGGGTCAGGACAGAGGCGGCGGCCAGAAGAAAGCCGGCCGGAATGACCGTCGCGGCCAGACCGCCCGCGCAAGCCAGCCGGCGCCGGATGAGATCGGCAAGAGATCGTATCGAGGATTCCATGGTTCCCCTCCCCGGATCTTGTTTCATCGCTGCCGCGACCGAAAAGGAGAATTTTAATATGATGTGAGCTTCGCGTCGATTTATCTTAAGGTTCCTGCCGGGATACGCCGCCCTGCTAATACTTCATTTTCCGAAAGGCCGAAGTGAACGGAGTGGCATGCGCATGGCTGGCATTGCGCAGATAAGTATCGCTTCGGCGGCTTCGGCACGGCATTTATTGCGGTGATGACATCGCCCGGCATATTGAAGGCATTGGAGACAGGCCCGCGAAAGCCTACAAGGACGTGGACATGTTCGCTTTGAAGCCAGATCGCGATAGTGGTTCAAGAGGAGAGGATTTTGGATAACAAACCGGAGTTTCGTGTCGCCCCCAGCCCGAACAGCGTGCCGGGAGCCGAACGCGCGCGGATTCTGGAAAATCCGGGGTTTGGCAAGGTCTTTACCGACCATATGGTCACGGTATCCTGGGATCTCGACAAGGGCTGGCATGACGCCTCCGTGCGGCAGCGCGCGCCCTTCCAGCTCGACCCCGCCAGTGCCGTCCTGCATTACGCCCAGGATATTTTCGAAGGGATGAAGGCCTACCGGACCGGCCACGGGACGATCACCCTGTTCAGGCCGGAAGAAAACGCCCGCCGGTTCCAGGCCTCGGCCAAGCGCATGGCGATGCCGGAGATCCCGGAGGAGCTGTTCCTGGAGTCGATCGAGCAGCTGGTCCGCATCGACCGCGAATGGGTGCCGTCCGGCGACGGCAGCAGCCTCTACATCCGTCCGTTCATGTTCGCGAGCGAAGCCTTCCTCGGCGTGCGCCCGGCGCACAGCTACATCTACTGCGTCATCGCGAGCCCGGTCGGCGCCTATTTCAAGGGCGGCGAAAAGCCGATCTCGGTCTGGATCTCCGACGCCTTCAGCCGGGCGGCCCATGGCGGCACGGGTGCTGCCAAATGCGGCGGCAACTATGCCGGCAGCCTGCTGGCCCAGGCCGAAGCGGCGCAGCACGGATGCGATCAGGTCGTGTTTCTGGACGCGGCGGAGCACCGCTGGGTCGAGGAACTCGGCGGCATGAACATCTTCTTCGTGATGGACGACGGCAGCATCGTGACGCCGCCGCTCGGCACGATCCTGCCGGGCATCACCCGCGCCTCGCTGATCCGGATCGCGCGCGATGCCGGCATCACCGTCGAGGAAAAGGCCTACTCGTTCGACCAGTGGCAGCAGGACGCCGCCAGCGGTCGCCTGAAGGAAGCTTTCGCCTGCGGCACCGCCGCGGTCGTAGCCCCGATCGGCAGCGTCCGCCATGCCGGCGGCGAGTTCTCCATCGGCGGCGGCGGGGTCGGCGCGGTGACCCACGACCTGCGCCAGAGGCTCGTCGGCATGCAGCGGGGATCGCGGGAAGACGTCTACGGCTGGCTTCACTCGATCTCCTGAGCAGGAGCGGGCATCCGCAGTCGACAGTTGGAATGGAAACGGCCGCGCCATGCCATGGCGCGGCCGTTTTCGTTTCTGAGGTTTCTGGAAATGCGGCGGCGTTACAACAGCAGCATTAAACATTGACCGGTCAGGAGCGTTAGATGTCGGGCCTCTTCAGCCCGACATCTTTGCCGGAATCTGCCGGGCGATCTTCAATGCCGATGGCGTTACTTCGCCGACCGCACCTTCTGGATTTCGGCGTTCAGCTCTTCCACGAGCGCCGTGTTGATGGTCTTCTCGTGCTTCTCGATGACCGGCTTCAGCTTGTCGCGCATCCGCGACCGTTCTTCCGGCGAGACGTCGGTGATCGTCATGCCGAGGGTCTTCAAGGTCTCCGCCGCTTCGGCGTCCATCTTGCGCGACACCTCGCGCTGATAGGGCTTCGCTTCGTTCGCAGCGTCCATCAGGATGGCGCGCTCGTCGTTGGAGAGCTGGTCCCAGAACTTCTTGCCGGCCAGCACCAGCAGCGGCGAATAGGCGTGGCGGGTGTTGGATGCGTATTTCTGGACGTCGTAGAACTTGTTGGTGTCGACCGAGATGAACGGGTTCTCCTGGCCGTCCACTGCGCCGGTTTCCAGCGCGGTGTAAAGCTCCGGGAACGGCATGGGGATCGGGTTGGCGCCGAAGGCCGAGAAGGCATCGATGAAGACCGGGATCTGCTGAACGCGGATCTTCAAACCCTGGATGTCGTCTCCCTTGGAGATCGGCCGCTTGCTGTTGGTGAGGATGCGGAACCCGTGGTCCCAATAGGACAGGCCGATCAGTCCTTTGCCCGGAAGCTTCTCGATCAGCTTCGTCCCGACGGGACCGTCGAGCACGGCGTCCACCTCCTTCGCGTCGTCGAACAGGAAGGGCGTGTCGAAGATGCCGAAGTCCTTGTCCATGCCGGTCAGAAGCCCGGTCCCCATCATCGACATCTCGATGGTGCCGCCTTGCAGCGACGACGCCACGGCCGCCTCGCCGCCCAGCACGCCGCCCGGATAGAGCTTGACGTTCAGCTTGCCGCCGCTCTTCTTGCTGGCGAGTTCGGCGAACCGCTTGGCTCCCAGATCATGCGCCGACCCCGCCGGATTGACGAAGGCCAGCTTGATGGTGCGGCTCTTGACCTCCTGCGCCGATGCCGACAGGGCCGGCAGGACCGAGCAGGCGACCAGGGCAGCAACGAGGCCCGATTTCAATAAGCTTTTCATACTTCCCCCCTTGTACCGGTGCTTCCCGAATGGAGCCGGCCGGTCGTTCGTTTCATCGATTTTGACTGCGTGTCCCGGCGGCGGTCAGAACGCCAGCTGCACCTTCATCGCGCGCGACCGGTCGGACGCCAGTTCGAAGGCTTCGACCGCCTGCCGGAACGGCACCGTCTGGCTGACCAGCGGCTTCACGTCGATCAGGCCGCTTCCCATCAGGTCGACGGCAAGCTGGAATTCCTCGTCGAAGCGGAAGGTCCCGCGCAACTGGATCTCCTTGGCCACGATCAGGTTGATCGGCAGTTTCATGTCGCCGCCAAGGCCGAGCTGGACGACGGTCCCGCCGGGCCGCACCGCGTCGAGCGCGCCGCGCAGCGCCGCCTCGTTGCCGGAAGCCTCGAACAGCACGTCGAAGCTGCCCTTGTCCTGGGCATAGGGAGCGAGCGCATCCGGGTCCGCCGCGACGTCGATCGCGCGGGTCGCCCCGACCTTTTCGGCCAGCGCCAGCGGAAACGCGCTGATGTCGGTCGCGACGATCTCCGCAGCACCGGCGAAGCGGGCCGCCACGACCGAAAGCGCTCCGATCGGGCCGCATCCCGTCACCAGCACCCGCGCCCCCATCAGCGAACCTGCCCGCTTGGCGGCATGCAGGCAGACCGCCAGCGGCTCGGCCATCGCCGCTTCGGCCATGGTCATGCCCGATGCGATCGGAATCGCCTGCTTCTCGTCGACCGTCAGGTTCTGGCGGAAACCGCCCTGGACATGGGGAAAGCGCATGGCGCTGCCGATGAAGCGCATGTCCAGGCACTGGTTATGCTGGCCGGCGCGGCAGTAGCGGCACTGGTCGCACGGGCGGCTGGGGTTCACCGCGACCCGCACGCCCGGCCTGACGCGCGAAACTTCGGCCCCGACCTTCTCGACCGTGCCGGCGATCTCGTGGCCGAGCGCCATCGGTTCCCGTATCCGAACCGTGCCGAAGCCGCCGTGATGGTAGTAGTGCAGGTCGGAGCCGCAGATCCCGCCGGACTCGATCCGGACCTGGACGTCGCGCGGACCCAGTTCGGTATCCGCGATTTCCTCGACCCGAAGGTCCTTGGGAGCATGGATGACAACGCCGAGCATGGAAATTCCCTCCGGTAGCCGGGCTTCAGAGCACCGCCAGCATGCCGCCGTCGACATAGACGATCTGGCCGTTGACGTAGTTGGATGCGGGTGACGCCAGATAGACGACGGTGCCGATCAGCTCGTCGGGCTTGCCCCAGCGTTTGGACGGCGTACGGCCCTTGACCCAGGCATCGAAAGCCGGATTGTCGACCAGAGCCTGGTTCATGTCGGTCAGCATGTAGCCCGGCCCGATGGCGTTGGCCTGGATGCCATGTCCCGCCCACTCCGCCGTCATGGCGCGCGTCAGCATCTTGATGCCGCCCTTGGCGACGGTGTAGGGCGCGACGGTGGCGCGGGCGAGTTCGCTGGTCAGCGAGCCGATGTTGACGATCTTGCCGCGACCGCGCGGGATCATCCGCTTCGCCGCCTCGCGGCCGATCACGAAGGCGCTGGTCAGGTTAGCCTCGATCACCTTGCGCCATTCGTCGGTCGCAAGCTCGACCATCGGCTTCCGCAACTGGATGCCGGCGTTGTTGACCAGGATGTCGATCTCGATGCCTTCGGCGTCGAACCGCTGGAAGGCGGCAAGCACCGCCGCCTCGTCGGTGACGTCGAAGCGGGCTTCATGGACCGTGTACCCTGCCGCCCGCATCTCCCCGACGGCGGCGGACAGGCGGCCCTGGTCGGAACCGTTGAGCACGACGGCGGCGCCGGCGGCGGCCAGCCCTTCGGCCATCGCGCGGCCAAGTCCGCGCGACGATCCGGTGACGAGGGCGGTGCGGCCCTCGAGCGAAAACAGGTTGGTGGACATCGTCAATTCCTCAGGCTGCTGCCGAACGGCGCACGGTGAGATCGGAACGCTCGAACACGGCCGGCAGCAGTTCGGTGCCGAGGCCGGGGCCTTCCATCGGGTAGACGTAGCCGTTCTCGATGACCGGGACCTCCGTAACGAGTTCCTTGTACCAGCCGGTATAGAAGGCCCGGACCGATTCCTGGATCAGCGTGTTCGGCTGGCTGAACGAGGCATGGACGGCGGCGGCGAAGCCGACCGGCCCGATGCAGTCGTGCGGCGCGAAGGGACGGTGGTAGGTTTCGGCCATCGCCGCGATCTTGCGCCCTTCGGTCAATCCGCCGGTCCAGCACAGATCGACCATGACGACATGCGCCGCATCCCGGTCCAGCATTTCCTTGTAGGGGTAGCGCGAACCCAGCGTCTCGCTGGCGCAGACCCAGACATCGGTCGAGCGGGCGTATTCCGCCAGCGCCTGCGGCGAGTTCATCCGGATCGGGTCTTCGAACCATGTCGGCGAATAGGGTTCCAGCGCCTTGGCGATCTTCTTGGCTGTCGGCAGGTTCCACAGCGAGTGGAACTCGACCATGATCTCCATCTTGTCGCCGACCGCCTTCCTGATCTTCTCGAACGGCTCGACCGCCTTCTTCATCTGTTCGGCGGTGATGAAAAGCCCGTGGTTCTCGATCGCGGCGGGATCGAACGGCCAGATCTTCATCGCCGTGATGCCGCTTTCCAGCAGGTTTTCCGCCAAGGCGTCGGCGCGGTTCATGAAGCCGTCGAGGTCCTCGAACGGTCCGCCGGCCACGCCCAGGTTCCAGTTCGACACCGGCTTGATGTTGGTGGAGCGCACGTATTTGTAGCCGGCGCAGGTGTTGTAGATCCGCGTCCGGTCGCGGCACAGGCCGCCCAGCATCTGGTGGACGGGCTGGCCGCAGACCTTGCCGAAGACGTCCCACAGCGCGATGTCCACGGCGGAGGCCGCCCGGTACTCGGCACCCGTGGACGACTGCGCCATCGGCAGGTTGACCATGTCGCGGTGGATGGCTTCGATATGCAGCGGGTTGCGGCCAAGGAGGCGCCCGGCCAGCGTATCGTGGATATGCGCCTCGACCGCACCGGCGCCGTAGAACGTCTCGCCAAGTCCGATGATGCCGCTGTCGGTATGGACCCGGACCCAGATGACGTTGGAAAACTCCTCGGTCCTGAGCGTCTCGATGGACGTGATCTTCATCGTTGTTTTTCCTCCCCCCACGAGCCGGTGGAGCCTTGCAGCAGCGGTTACCACCGTGTGGCGCGGACTATATGCGGACTGGTAAAATATCACAACATGTTTTAAAAGGTCTGCCAGACTGATGTCGTGGTCCCGATACCGGGATCAGGGTCCCGCTTCGCAGGCATTTCAAAGGAGGCATGCATGGCCGGACGTAAACGGGCGCTGCCGAAACTGGTCGAGGCCGGTCGGGGCGAAGCGGCGCCGCCGCGCCGCCAGAACCGCGTGAACCTGGTCGAACTTGCCTATGAGCGCATCGAGGATCTTATCGTCAACTGCGAGCTGAAGCCCGGCCGGTTCCTGGCGATACAGGATCTTCAGGAGATGACGGGGTTCAGCCGCACGCCGGTCCATCAGGCCGTGACCCGGCTGGCCAACGATACGCTCATCCTGGTCCGGCCCCGCCACGGCGTCCAGATCGCCCCGATCGACCTTGCCCGCGAGCGGGTGCTGTTGCAGTTGCGGCGCGACCTGGAGCGTTTCGTCATCCGCCTCGCCGCGGAAAAGTCGAGCCCGACCCACCGCAACCAGCTTCTCCACGTGGCGCGGGTGCTCCGGGAGCGGCGCGACGGCATGACCGCCGGCGAATTCAACGTGCTGGACCGCAGGATCGACCGGCTGATACTGACGGCCGCCGCCGAGCCGTTCCTCGAGCACACGATGCGCCCCCTGCACACGATCTTCCGCCGCATCGGCTGGATCCACCACACCCACATCAAGGGCGACGCCAACGTCCACACGACGATAGACTGCCACCTCGCCGTACTGGACGCCGTCGCCAACCGCCATGTCGCCCAGGCGATGACGGCGTCGGACGCGCTGATCGACTTCGTCGACAGCATGTTCGATACGATGGAGCGCGAGGTCGATCCCTCTCTGCTCGATTGCAGCCTGGAACCGCTTATTCCCAATCCCCGCAAGGACACATGATGCTGATCGTCTTCCACGGTGAAAACGCCTCCTCGTTCAGCCCGGGCTTTGCCGGCCTTCTCGATGTCGATGCCGAGATCGCCGTGCTGCCGGACGAGCTTTCGAGCGAAACCGACCGGCGGACCTATGCCGCCGCCGACGTGATCGTCGGGACGAAGTACGGCGGCACGCTGCCCACGCCGGCCAAGCTGAGCCTGTTCCACGTTCCCGGCGCCGGCTACGACGCCGTCGATCTGGACGCTCTTCCGGCTTCCGCCGATGTCTGCAACTGCTTCGGACACGAGCAGGCCATCGCCGAATACGTCATGGCGGCGCTGCTGGCGCGGCACGTCCCGCTCGCCGATGCCGACAGCCGCCTGCGCAGGGGCGACTGGCGATACTGGGCGGGTGCAGCCGAGCGCGTTCATGACGAGCTGGCGGGGAAGACCGTCGGCCTGCTGGGGTTCGGGCATATCGGCAAGGCCATCGCCACCCGCGCCAAGGCGTTCGAAATGACGGTCCACGTCGCCAACCGCAGCCCGGTGGCGGCATCCCCGCTGCTCGACCGGCCCTTCCCGCTGAGCGACCTCGGCGGCTTCTGGGGGAGCGCCGACTTCATCGTCGTTTCCGTTCCGCTGACGGACGGGACCGCCGGCATCGTCGGGGCTGACGCCTTCAAGGCCATGAAGCCGTCGGCCGTCGTCTTCAACGTCGGGCGCGGGCCGACGATCGACGAAACGGCGCTTTACGAAGCGCTGACGGCAGGACGGATCGCGGGCGCCGTGATCGACACCTGGTACCAGTACCCGAAGCCGGGCGAGAACGGCGTATTGCCGTCAAGGCTGCCGTTTCACGAGCTTCCCAACGTGGTCATGACCCCGCACATGTCGGGATGGACGCATGGCACCATCCGCCGCCGCCAAAAGACGATCGCGGACAACATCCTGCGCGGCATCCGGGGAGAACCCCTCGTCAACGTCGTAAGGCAGCGGGCCTGATACTAGGAGCCGAAGAAGTTGACCGGTGTGGACGCTCCTGCCGTCCGTCGGTCTGGAGCGAAGCGGCAGCCGGCAAGCAGGCGCGTCTATGTCGGCTGCCGCTTCGCTTTA
>NZ_JCACHA010000637.1:0-14596 GCF_059503625.1 Skermanella sp. | reverse complement strand
CGGCGGAAGCCTCGGCCAAGTTCAGCTGCCGGCTCGTGGCCGGTCAGGATCCGAAGAAGATCCTCGCCGGCATCAAGGAGTTTCTGGACGCCCGCACGCCGCCGGATGCCCGCTGGGACATCAAGACCTTCGGCAACTCGCCCGCCATCAAGGTGCCGGTGGACAGCCCGCATCTCCAGCGCGCCATGGCCGGGTTGGCCGACATCTACGGCAAGCCGCCGGTCCTGGTCGGATCGGGAGGATCGATCCCGGTCGTCGGCTACATCCAGCGGATACTGGGCTTCGATTCCATCCTGGTGGGCTTCGGCCTGGAAGACGACCTGATCCACTCGCCGAACGAGAAGTTCGAGCTGAAGTGCTATCGGAACGGCATCCGCTCCCACGCCGCCATCCTGGCGCGGATGGCGGAGGGCTGACCGACCGCTCCCATGGCAACCGGGTCTCAGCCGGGGCGCGATCCATACGGATTGTGCTCCGGCGGGATCAGGCCCAGATGCTCCAGCCGGGCGAAGATCGAGCGCGGCGTCCGCAGGAACAACTCCAAGATATCCAGCACCTCGCGCCCCTCGCGCCACATCTGTTCCAGGCGCGCGTCCAGTTCGCCGGTCCACGGCTGCCCGTGGCGCAGCGGCATCGGGCATTTCTGTTCGCGCACCTTCGCGAGCCTCGGGTCGATCTCCTTCAGCGCGGCCCGTGCCGCGTGCTTCTCCCGCTTGCGGGCAGCCTGGAGCGCCCGCCGCTCCTCCGGCGCCAGGTCGGGCAGGCCCGACAGCCAGACATGCACGCTGCGGCACGCCAGCGCATCGGCCGCCGCCCGGTGCCACGGTCCGGATGCGACATGCAGGGCACGTTCCGCCGCCAGCGCCAGCTTCAGCGGATAGCCCAGCTTGCGGCGGCACAGCTCCACGGTGCAGGTCGTCTCCAGGATGCCGTCACCGGCTTCCCCCACGACCCCCCGGTCGAACTTCACGTTGTGGGCGACGAAATGCGATCCTTCCAGCAACGTGGTCAGTTCCGGCCTGATCTCGTCCCAGGTAGGCGCCTGCGCCACCATCTCGTCCGTGATCCCGTGAATGCGGACGCAGAACGGGTTGATCGGGTGCATCGGATTGACCAACTGCTCGAACAGCACCGATCCGGTTTCGTCCACCACGGCGATCTCGACCAGTCCGCCCGGCCCCTGCACCACGCCGCTCGTCTCGGTATCGACGTAGAGCGTCCTCATCGGTTTCCTCGATTTTCCAACATCCATCCTTTAAGCATCCACCCTATGTAGTGGACCCAGGTCCCCAAAGCACGGATATCCCCTGATGGCCGCTGAACAGTTCACCGCTCCGGCGCCCTCCACTCCCAAGCCGGAACTCTACGCCGATCTGGCAAGCCAGCTCGAAGGCATCCTGGAGGGAGAAACCGACCTGATCGCCAACACGGCCAATGTGGCGGCCGTGATCTACCACGGCCTGCCCGACCTCAACTGGGCCGGCTTCTACCTGATGAAAGACGGCGAACTGGTCCTCGGCCCGTTCCAGGGCAAGCCCGCCTGCATCCGCATCCCGGTCGGCAAGGGCGTCTGCGGAACGGCCGCCGCAACCCGCGAGACCCAGGTCGTACCCGACGTGCACGCCTTTCCCGGTCACATCGCCTGCGACGCTGCGTCCCGGTCCGAACTAGTGGCGCCGCTGCTCGCCGGCGGCCGCGTGATCGGCGTTCTCGACCTCGACAGCCCGACCCCCGGCCGCTTCGACGATCAGGACCGCGAAGGCTGCGAAAAGCTGGTCAGCATCCTGCTCCGTCACATCCGGGAGGGTTGAAGCGGATCAGCGCCCGGCGCGGCAAGGTGCGCGGATTGTTGCGGCGGCGTTCCGAGTACGGCACCAGCGGGTTCGGCTCGACGTTGGGGTCCTCCGAGAATATGGCCGACGTCCTGAAGTCGAAGAAGCTGGCATTGATCGTCATGTCCGGCAGCTTCCAGACCAGCCGGACCGACGAGGGCACGGCGGCGTTGCCGTCGTTCGTGTTCTCGGCCGGCTCGCCGAACTGCCCGATCAGCGCATTGGCGATGTCCTCGAACACCATCGGAGTCGCCTGCCGGCCGCGCCGCTCCAGCAGGACCTGCGACAGCTTGCCGGTCTTCCGGTCCATCTGGAGGAACGCCCGGAACGGAATACCCGCGACCTCGACGTTCTCGACGCTGGAGTCTGCGTAATAGCGCCCGAAGTCCCAGCGGCCCGGCAAACGGGTATCGGAGTCGCCCAGCGCCCGGTCCAGCTCGCCGGCATCCATCCCCCAGCGCGCCGCCGACAGCGTCGCCAGATCGGCCCCCGCCGCCGTGGCCGGCAGCACGAGCGCCAGGACCGCCGCCGCCGCGATCCAGGCAGGGCGCTGGATCATCGGCGCCTCACCGGTGCCCGCCCAGCGCCGCCTCGAACAGGCGGCGGACATCCTCGTTGATCGACCGGCGCTCCTCTGGACGCATATACATCATGTGACCTCCTTGATAGGTCTTCACCGCCATGTTCGCCTTGACCTCGCGCGGCAACCGCAGCTGATCGATCAGCCAGCGCGACGCCAGATAGGGTGTCACCAGATCGTGGACACCATGCGCGATCAGGACGTGCATGTCCGGATTGACCGCCATCGCGCTTTGCAGGGACTCGGTCGCTCCGGCAAAGCCTTGCTGCCGCCCGACATCCCAGTCCCACTCCCCGGAAACCCGCCAGTTCAACAGCCGGAACGGCACTTCGCTCTCGAATCCGAGTTCCCGTCTGACATAATCGTTGAAGGTGGCGGAATAGGGCGCGATCAGCGCGTCCAGCAGCGGGTCGGACCCGACCGACTGCCGCTCCGGACTGGGATCGGGGAACTTGATCGTGCCGTCGTACAGGCTGACGATCCGGCCGGGCTCCCGAAGCAGTTCCTTGGCGAAGACCTGGATCGGCAGCTTGCCGGCGAATCGCTCGACCACATCGACCGGAACGCCGGTCAGCTTGGATATCCGGGCATTGAAGTCCTTTGCGGCATCGCTGTCCGGTTCGGCCGGGTTGGCAAGGCCGACAAGATAGTCGTTCAGCGCGAACCGCTCGGCGTCTTCCTGGCCGGTCGGGACGCCCAACCCGTTGTCCCGCGCCGACGCCGCCATGGAGGGCAAGGCCATCGCCCAGCCCAGCAGGTCGTAATCGCCGCCGCGCAGCAGCGAGAATTCCAGAGCCGGCGAGATCAGCACCATGCCGTTGAGCGCGATCCCGGCGTTCCGCTGAAGGTCGCGCGCCATCATCACCGCACGGAAGCCGCCGTAACTCTCGCCCGCCAGGAACTTGGGCGAAGCCCAGCGGCCGTTCCGGGTCAGCCACAGCCTGACGATCTCGGACAGGCTGGAGACGTCGCCCTTCACGCCGAGGAAGCGCTTTTCCGCGTCGTCGTCCTTCCCCGCCGCGCGCGAATACCCGGTCCCGACCGGATCGACGAACACAAGATCGGTGAAGGCCAGCCATGTCTCCGGGTTGTCCATCAGCGCCGCCGGCGGGCGGGGCAGGGACCCGTCGGGGTTCGTCACCAGTACGCGGGGGCCGGCGATCCCCAGGTGCAGGAAGGCGGATGCCGCCCCCGGACCGCCGTTGAACAGGAACGTGACGGGCCTCGTCGCGGGGTCCTTGTCCGCCAGGGTATAGGAAGCGACGAACAGCCGGGCCGTCGTCTCACCCTTGCCGTCCACGATGGGCATCATCTCCGCCGTCGCGGAATATGCCAGATCGCCTTGCGAAAGCGTCAGCGTCTGCCGCTTGGTACTCGGCCTCGCGGCTTCCGCCCCTGACGCCGAAGCAGCCGCCGAA
The DNA here is from genome assembly GCF_059503625.1 of Skermanella sp. Taxonomy (NCBI): domain Bacteria; kingdom Pseudomonadati; phylum Pseudomonadota; class Alphaproteobacteria; order Rhodospirillales; family Azospirillaceae; genus Skermanella; species Skermanella sp. Next base: position 10,766 of record NZ_JCACHA010000637.1, on the reverse strand, counting down.
GCAGCCGCCGGAGCGGAAGCCGCCTCCTGTGCCCAGCCGGGATAGGTTCCCATCCCGGTCAGCCACACCGCCATCAGGGCGGCATACGGCAACCGGCGGCGGAAGGGAGATCTGGTCTGCTGCATCATGAACCCGCGATTATTGGACTATCAGGATAATCAACCGTTCCGCCCGCTGGTTTGCCGGCTTGGTTCACCATTTGGATCCCGAACCGCCCATGGCGACGGTGACATAGGTGGTAATAACACCATTGGCCGCCGGACCGGGCGGGGGGCCGGTCATAATGAAGTAACGAATTTGATTTAAACTCTTTCTGATTGCCTCTGCCCTGGGACCGCTGCGTCGAACGACGCGCCGGCACGGGACACTTCAAGAAAAAACAAGACACTGGTGGATCATGGAGCTTGGTACCGCGGTAACCACTGTCAAAGGCGACGCCATCTCGGTTGCCGACGTCATCCTGCACCTCAAGGCCAAGGGGACCTTCCGCACCGCCATCTATGAGATCATCGAACAGAGGGTCATCGAGTACAAACTGCGGGAACACAACGTCACCCTGCCGCAGGCGGAAATAGATGAACGGGTCCAGGCCCGTCGCACCACGCTGGGCCTCTGGGACGACGCCGCGTTTACATCCTACCTGAAACATTTCGGTCTGACGAAAGACCAGTGGCTGGCGACGATCTCCGCCGAAATGCGGCGGGAGCGGCTACGCGACGCCGTCGTGACGAAAGACCTGGTGCAGAACTACTACCGGCAGCACAGCTCGCGCTTCACCTCGATCTCGGTCGCCCGCATCGCGTGCCGCACCAAGGCCGACGCGGAGAAGGCGCTGTCGGCCGCTACCGACAGCGTGACCGATTTCGTGGAACTGGCCCGGCAGTATTCCGTGGACGAAAACACCCGCTTCAGCGGCGGCTATATCGGCAATCTCAAGCGCGGCATGCTCCCGGGCGAGGTGGATGAACGGGCCTTCGCGTGCCGCGACGACGGCGTCATCGGCCCCTTCGCCGAGAACGGCGTATGGACGATCTATAAGATCTATTCCCGCACCGTCACCAAGCTGAACGATGCGCTGGTGAAGCAGATCAAGGACGTGCTGTTCGAGGAATGGCTTCGCCATCAGGTCTGCATCGCGCCGGCATGAGGTTGTTCGGGAAAAAGCCGTCCGCCGAGAAGCCGAAGGCCAAGGCCCCGGCGAAGCCGGTCATCAAGCCGGTGGCGAAGCCGGTCATCAAACCGGTAGCGAAGCCGGTTGCCAAACCAGCCGCCAAGCCCGCCAGGAAAGCCCCGAAAAAGCCGCCGGGCAGGAACGCCGCCCACGATACCCGCCACCCCCTGAAGGCTGCGACGCTGCTCTACAGCTCGCCCAACGCCTTCTTCCGGGGGGCCGTATATTTCCTGTTCTTCACGCTGATCGGGATGCTCATCTATTCCGGCTACGCGACCAAGGACACGGTGGTAGAGGCCCCACTCAAGCTCCAGCGTCAGGCCATGGTGATCCAGGCGATCGGCGGCGGCCTGATCGAAAGCGTCGAGGTCGGCGAGAACTCGCCCGTTTCCGTCGGCGACGAACTCGCCACCATCCAGGAAAAGATCCGCGCCGCGACCACGCCGGAGCAGGAGGCGCTGCAACGCCAGATCGGCGGTTTGCAGCACCAGGAGCGTGAAGCGGCCAAGACGGCGGAGTTCCGGCTGAGCCAGATGGAGCTGGACCGGCTCAACCTGACGCAGCGCAGGGCTACCGAGCAGGCGGCGATCGACAACCGTATCCGCCAGATCGAGATCCAGCTCCAGATCACCCAGCGCAACCGGACGGGCATCGACGAGGATCTCGGCAGCGCCCGTCGCGACCTCGGCGTCAAGCAACAGCTCTTCGCCATGCGCGACATCCCGCAGGTCGAGCTTCAGCGGGCACAGACCCGCGTCAGCGACCTTCAGCGGGCGCTGAACAACGCCGACGCGGAGATACAGAACGTCCGGCTGGCGCTGGAAAGCGCCAAGGGAGACCGCGCCCAGATCGCCGAGACCTTCTCGCAGGCCCGCCAGGAGAACGAGATCGAAAACCTGAAGCAAGCCCGCCTGCGCGATCAGGCGCTGAACCGGGACAGGATCGCCGAGTTGAACCGGCGTCTCCTGGAATCGCGCACACTCGTTCCCGGCGTCCGTTACGATGACGACAAGGCGCTCTACACCAGTATCGTCGACGGTGTCGTGACCAACGTCCATATCCAGCGCGGCACGATCATCAATCCGGGAGCGCCGCTGTTCACGATGGTCCGCAATACGGCGCCCCTGGAAGCCCATGTCTTGATCCCCAACCGGGACATCGGCAAGATCCGGCGCGGCCAGAAGGTCCAGATCAAATACTTCGCCTACCCGACGCAGGATTACGGCGTCCAGACCGGCAGCATCACCGAAATCTCGGCGAAGCCCGCCGCCGCGGAGCCCGGCAAACCTTCCCTCTACCTCGTCAACGTGGCGCTGGAGAAGGAAACGGTGACGGGGCCGAGCGGCTTGACGCGGGCGCTGGAGATCGGCATCGAAGGCTATGCCCAGATCAAGACGGGCGAAAAGCGTTTCCTTGAAATCCTCTTCGCCCCGTCGTCACGTTTCTTCGAACCCATAGTGGACTGATCGACGACCGCCTCAAGCCTCCGTTTCTTATCACCGGATACACAAGCACGCTGACGTAGGTTGGGCCTCTTCAGCCCGACATCTGACATTCCCGACCAGCCAACACGCGAATCCCCCGCCTCAGGCAGCCTCCTCCAGCGACCCGGTCCGCGCGAAGGTCACCAGATAGCGAGCCAGTGCGCCGAATACCGTCCGGCGGTCTTCCGGCGGCAGCCACATCACGAAGGGACCCGGGTTGCAGTCCAGATAGGTCAGCCGGCCATCGTCGCCCAGGATGGCGTCCCAGGCGGCATAGTGAAGACCCAGCGACCGGTTGGCCCGTACGATGGCGGCTTCCTCGGCCGGATCCAGCGTCACCGGTTCGAACCCGCGCGTGGCGGTCCGCGAATCGATACCGTCGGCCAGGATGCGCAGCGGCAGCACGACCCGGTCGCCGACGATATGGATGCGGATGGTCGATCCGGGAACCCGATGCTGGAACAGCGCCGGGCACAGCAGCAGCTCGTCCAGCCGGCCTAGGTCCTCGGCGGTGACGCCTCGGGTGGAACCCACTCCGATCGCCGGCTTGACGACCGCATCGCCGACTTCGCGGAGGAAACGCGCAGCCTCTTCCGGATCGCTCGTGCTCAACGATCTTGGCACGTTGAACCCTGCGGCGCGCAGCTTCTCGTAGAATTGCGCCTTGCTGTTATGATCGACATAGGCCGAAGTCAGGCGGTTGATCACCAGCCTGCCGGTCAGGTGGAGGTGCTCGAAGAAGCCGTAGGTCGACGCGTTCAGCGCCTGTTCGTCGATGTAGCCGTGCCGGTAGTCTGTATAGGTCGCCTCGTTCATCACCGGCGGCAGGACGGGCAGGGTGCGGGGCGCCGTGCAGCGGATGTGGATAGCGGCGATATCGGTGAAGTCGACATCGCCCCAGCGCGGCGCCCGCGACTGGCCGATCGTCAGCGTCGGCTTGCCGGCGCGGCCGATCTGGATGTCGAGCGGCACCGGTTCGGCGCCGAGTTCGGCGACTTGGGCGGCGATTTCGGCGATCTGCGCGCTGTCATGGTTTGCGAAAAGTGCAACTCTCACCGTCATGAATGCCTCAAGCCTGGAATAAGCCGATGAAGCCGGAGAACCTGATCCTGGGGCCTGGACTCGAAAACCGAGCCCGATCCCCGGATCGCCGGCTTAGAAGCTGATGTTGATCGAGCCGATGGCCGTGTTGTCGCCGACGTCGCCGCCAAAGGCGCCGCCGGACGAGGACGCCGAAAAACCGTTGCCGCCTGCCGCCTGTCCCTGAGCATCGCCGAGAAGGCCGCCGAAGGACGAAGCCTCCGCCGTGCCGGCGCCTCCGGTTCCGGCCGACCCCGATGCCGACCACCCGAAGCCATCTCCGCCCGCCTTGCCGCTCTGCTGGACGTTCAGATCGTTGTTCATGAAACCTTCCCCTGACAGCCCTGCCGGCATCGTCCGCCGGTATGCGCGGTCCGTGGCAATTTGCTGCCCGCGCGAATAAGCCATAGCGGGTATGCTGCCGTCAGATGTATCATTTATCACTCTCGCCGTCCACGCATTCGGCATCCATGGCGAGACCGGCACAGTGGTCGGCCATAGGAACACTATTCCGAATTCGGGAATAGCGGCATCGTGATATTTACCTTGAGTGACCGGTATTAGGGTGACATTAACGCGCGGTAGTATTGGCTATGGTCCGGCATTCCAGCCGGTCCCGATCCGGATGTAATCTTGAATGGCAGGCAGTTCCCCACGTTCAGTTGAGTTCGCCGGCGGCACCGATGTCGGACGTGTCCGCTCGCAGAACGAAGACTCGTTCCAGATCGACAGTGATCTCCGGCTCATCCTCGTCGCCGACGGCATGGGCGGCCACATCGGAGGCGACATCGCCAGCCGCACGGCGATCGAGGCCGTCAACGACTATATACTGGAATATGAACCGCCCGAGGACGGGCAGGGCTCGCCGGAACTCGGCCCGCTCGACGTTTCGGTCGATATCGTCCGCACTGCCGTTTACCGGGCGAACCAGCGGATCGTCGGTCTGAACCGGGAACTCGGGAATCCCGAAGGGCGCGGCATGGGCACCACGCTCGTCGGCTTGTGGCTCCCCCACGGGCTGTCGCAAGCGGTCGTCTTCCATGTCGGCGACAGCAGGCTCTACCGGTTCCGCAAGGGCAGGCTCGATCAGATCACGCGCGACCACAGCCTCTATCAGGCATGGGTCGATTCCGGAAGGTCCGGCGACCCTCCCAACCGCAACATCATCATGCGGGCGCTCGGCATCGTGGACGATGTGGAAGCCGACTTTTCCGTGCAGCCGATCCAGGCGGGCGACATCTATCTGCTTTGCTCCGACGGCTTGAACGGCATGGTGCCCGACGACACCATCATCGACATCCTGGCCGAGATCGGTGAAACCAGCCTCGACGCCGCCTGGCGCCATCTCATCCAGGAAGCCAACGATCATGGCGGCAAGGACAACGTGACCGTGGTGCTGGCCCGCTTCCTCTAGGACGGAAGCGGGCGCCGGCCGCTTCCGCATCGCAGTTCAACCCGTGGCGAACTGGTAGCGGATCAGGTTGTCCTGGTTCTGGCTCGGGTCGATGCCGAGCGATATCACGCCGGATGTCAGCAGAAACGTCGCCTGCCGCTTCAGAACCTGAAGGCGCTGATTATCGTCGAGGCAGAAGGTCCCGTTGGTGCTATGGTCCGTCAGGGTGAAGCGGCTGTTCTGGATTTCCAGCGTGGCATGCCGCCGCGACGCCCAGTCGCTGTTGACGATCAGGCCGCACCCGAAATCGCGTCCCAGCAGCATGGACCCTGACGATCCGTCCAGCCTCGACTGCTTTCCCTGGTACGTCAGGGTCAGAAAGCCCAACCGCTTCTCCAGCGTGTGCTGGAACTGCCCGACCGCGACCGTGATGTTCTCGGGATCTCCCAAGGTCCGGTAGATCTCCACCGCATCGGCGCTGCCCTTGACGACGGCGGAGTTCAGCCGCTGGGTATTGGACCTGTACGCGGGATGAAGGGCATTGACGCAGGCCCGGCTCATCACGACTTCGCCGGGGCACGCCAGGCCTGCCAGCCGGGACGCTATGTTGACCGTGGCGCCGAAGACGTCGTCGTCGGCCACGATCACCGGACCGGCATGGAAGCCGATCCGCACCTTCAGGTCGGCCCCTCGAAGGGTCTCCTGGACGTGGACGGCGGTACAATAGGCGTCGTCGGACGAGACGAAGGTGAACAGCGCCCCGTCGCCCATGGTCTTGACGAGCTTTCCGCCGTAACGCCCGGCGATCCCGATGATCTGGCGTATGCACTCGCCGGTCAGGGCGAGCGCCGCCGCATCGCCCAGAACCTCATAGAGACGCGTGCTGTCGCAGACATCCGCGAACATCACCGCCATCGTCTCTTCGGTCCGGATCTCCATGACCGTGCGTCTCAGCCCTCATCCAGGATTGGAACCCAGCAACTCTTTCCACTGGTTCAGCAGCGCCAGGTCCCGCTCCTCGACCGCCTTGACCGCCGTATTGAAGACGACGTAGTCGACGGAAAGGTAGCGGTTTGTCTCCCGGCGGATACGGGTGAAATCCAGCTTCGCCGCATCGAGCGCCTGGATACGGTCGCGCTTCGGCTGAGCCGGCGCCAGCTTGGATACCTGGGGAAACTCAAGCGACAAAGCGCGGAAATCGATCAGGATACGGGTCAGCTTGGTCAGTTCGCGGACGGCCAGCAGACCGTCGGCCTGACCATGTTCCGCATTGGCGGGAACGCCGGCCGCGAGGGCCTCGACATCGGCCGCCAACCGCTCGACAAGCGTGCGCATTCCCTTGATGTCGCCCTTTGCAAGCAGCGGCGGGAACTCCCGCTCGAACGAGAGGAACTTCATGCGGGCCGTGCTGTCCGCCAGCACGGCATTCGGCTCCGACGCCAGCAGGCGTCCGCTCTCGGCCATGGCCTCCGCCAGTTCGTTGAGATCCTGGTCGAAGTTCACGGTCTGGCTGCCGGCCGCGACCTGGGCCGCCCGGTCGATCACGCGCTTCCGGATATGCGCCGACCGCTCGATCGTCTGCGCCGTGATCTGCTGCTTCTTGTGGATCGGGTACCAGATGGCGGCGCCGCCGCCAAGGCCAGCCAGGATCACCACGACGGCCGCCCCAAGGATCAGCTTGCGGCGCAGACCGGAAGAATCATACTCGGCGCCGTCCTCCTCCTCTTCCTCGACCTTCAGCCGGACGGGGGTGTCGATCTTGCGGACCGCTTCCAGCACCGCCTTGCCGGCGCCCAGGCTTCCGACCATCATGGTCCGCTCCGACATGTCGTCGTCGCGGCCGACCGGGGCGGGCCGGCTGCCGCCCTGCTGGATCCCGGCGGGAGGACGGTCGAGTTCGAAGCTGAACGCCAGCGATCCGAGCCGGACCTCGTCCTTGTGCTTCAGCCAGATCGTCGTGACCTTGTGGCCGTTGACATAGACCCCGTTCGTGCTGTTCAGGTCCTCGATTCCCCAGGAACCTTCGCCGGAGAACAGCCGCGCGTGCTGTCGCGACAGCTTGCGCGACGCCACGATGAAGGTGCTGGTATCGCCGCGGCCGACCGTCACGTCCTTGCCCCCCTTCAGGGGCACGACGATCTCGCTCTTGCCGCCATCGACCTGGGACGGATCCAGGCAGATCAGGCGGCCGTCGGGGTTGGCGGCCTGCCTGGTGACTGCCGCGCTCGCACCGCCCGAATCCTTCCGGCCGGCGTCGCGCATCATCACGGTTCGATCTTCGTTCGATTTGGTCATCGCTCGGCGGGAGATCCTGGCCACGGGAACAGAGAGCGGCGGAAGGGTCTAGCCTTTTGAATTACTCCATTCCACCCTCCCGGCAATATGAAGAAGTATAGCTTTTTAAGCAACCGCAACGACATTTCTTAACGTAAATTAACCGGAATGGGTGAACCTGTTCCCGGTGCGGCCCGCGCGGGATACCGGCCCGTTCCGCATCATGCCGCCGGTTCCGCAAGCTTGGTCTGCTCCATCTCGAACTGGATCCGCAGCATCCGGCGCAGGAACAGGCTGTCCCGGTCGACCACGGCCGGACCCGCATAGGCGGGCGGCGGCCCGCCGGCCAGACCTGCCGCGAGGCACGATGCCAAGTGGTCGCGCAAGGGAGCCGGCAGATCGGCGATCAGCGGATCGACATCCACGTCGTAGACGACGGGTCCTTCTGGTCCCGCGACGTAGAGCGCGCTGCCCCATCGGATTCCAAGCGCCGACAGCGAGCCGCCCTCGATCCCGTTTTCATCCCATGCCGCATCGACCACATGGAACTGCTCGAACCGCTCCAGCGACTCCAGCGAGGGCGCCGCCCATTGCACCGTCAGAACGACCTGCCCGTCGATCACGAAGGCACGGCGCAGCAATCCGGGGACGACGGGAGCCAGCATCACCGGCGGCTTGTCGGCGGCGATCAGGTGCCGGCGCTGGCGGTCGCGGAAGATATGCCACGCGCAGCGGCCCGTCGCGGTCCGCCACACGACGGACGCCCCCGCCGCTGCATGGGCCGAACAGAACCGTTCGGCCTCCGCCGGATCGTTGGTGACGATGGCGGCGGCCACCCGCGCGCCGGTCAGACCCAGCCGCTCCAGCTGGTGAAGCCGCGAGAAACCTTCGAGATGGACGGAAGGACCGTTGTAAAGGCGCCGATGTCCTGCTTCCAGGCGCGCCAGCAGGCTGTAGAACAGGCTGTAGCGCTGCTGCTGCCGGACATGTCCCGCCTGCCACAGCGACCAGTCGGCCGCCGGGTCGGCTACCGGCAGCACCGGGTCCTCGTAGCGGAAGCCGTGGACGAATAGCGCGTCGAAGCCGTCCAGTGAAATGCCGTCCCAGCTGGCGCCGCCTTCGCCCAGGCTGACCCGCGTGCCTTCCGGCAGGTCCGCGTCGAACAGATCGGCGGGAGAGCCGGTCAGCAGGGTCAGCTTCTCCTGGAGCTGCTTGGCGAGCGGCGAGCCGGCCGGGGCGATTATTCCGATTCTCATGGTTTTTCCTGTGGCTGATTTCCGGAACCGGAAGGCTGCGTGGAGGAAGGCTGCGTGAAGAACTTCAGGAAGCCGGCGTCGGACAGCATGCCGATGCGGTTGCGGTCCAGTTGGCTGCTGGCGGTCTGCGAGGCCAGTGCCCCGGCTATCGTGCCCTGCGCATAGAGCAGCCCGCTCTCCGCCTGCTTGGCATCGACGCGGGCTCCGGTAAGGCTCAGCCGGGCATTCAGCAACTGGCGCGTCGCGACGATCAGTTCGTCCTCCGACACGGTCCCGGTCAGCGCCTGCTGGCGCTCCAGGCTGGCGACCGCGGCGGCCATGTTGTCGGCTTCGGCCGTGGCGTTCTTCAGGCGCGACCGCGCCGCTTGGACCGCCGCCAGCTTTTCCGTGATTTCGCGGCGCACCCGGTTGCCGAGCGCCTCGCCGGCGTATTCCTGATCCTTGAGGCCAAGTTCCGCCCTTTCCGCATCGGCATAGGCGGCCCGGTTCCCCCACGGCCTCGTGAAGGCCATGCCATAGCTCTGGTCGAGCTTGTCGGGCGTCGCGATCTTCGTGTGGCTGTTCAGCGGGTCGGCGTAGCCATAGGTCGTTCCGGCCTGGGAAGAGGTGGCGCTGGCGGAAAGCCTGATGTCGGGCCGGGCATTCGTGCGCGCCTGCGCCTCGGCGATTTCACGCAGCAGCCTGTTGATGTCGTTGATCTTGAAGTCGGGGCGGACGGCATGGGCGGTCGCCAGGGCTTCCTCGAAGTTCACCGGCATGGCCCGCGCAAGGTCGTCGTCGTAGTCCACCGGCAGGTATATCGCGGCACCGCCCACGACGGAGCTGTCGCCGATCAGCAGCGACAGGGCTTGCGACGACGCCACGTATTCGCTCAGCGCCTGCTCGACCCGAACCTCCGCCTTGGCCGCCTCGGCATCGATCTGCGCCTTCTGCAACCGGGTGACCTGGCGCAGGTCGAAAAGCCGGTCCATCCGCTCCTTCTGCTTCCGGATCATGTCGCGGTTGCCGACCGTCGTCTCCAGCGCCTCCATCCGGCGGACGACGTCGAAATAGGCGGTGTCGATGTCGAGCAGCACCTTGTTGAGCAGCGCCTGAAGGTCCCAGTCGGCCCGCTCCGCGACGGCGGCCGCACTGCGCGACGCCGCCAGCTTGTCGTTGCCGGCGCCGAAGCCCTTGGCGAAGGGCAGGGGCATGTTCAGGCTGCCGGACAGCCCGGTGCTCCATTGCCCATCCTCCCAGTAGTATCCGCCCCGGTAATAGACCTCCCGCTGCACGGTCCTGTCGGTGATCGTGAAGGTTCCGCCCCAGGGCAGCTCCTGGGTGATGTTGAGCGAATAGTTCAGGCTGTCCTTGGGCGCACCGAACTCGCGCCCGCTGGTCGCCTCGATCGGCAGCTCGATCAGCTTGCCGCCCTTGACCGGCCGCAGCTTCATGTCGGTGATGACAGCCTGCCCGGCGTTCTCCGCGGGCGGCAGGTTCTTGAACGGCGAGTTCATGTTGAAGCCGTCGGCATTGACGGCCTTGGTGATCGCCTTGCCGATCCGCATCCTGTGCTCGGCGTCGATGCGCCCGTAGCCGATGGTCAGGTCCAGCACGGGAAGGAAGACGGCGCTTGCCTCCCGCGCCAGCGCCGCGGTGCGCTCGGGCGAGGTCAGACCGATGGCGACGGTCAGGTTGTTCCCCAGGCCGCCGGCGATGGCCGAGCGCCGGTCGACCGGCTCCAGCACCCGGACGCCGCCGATATCGGGACGCCGTTTCAGCAGTTCCCCGATCAGGGCGGACCGGCTGCCGTCCCGCTCGGTCGGCTGCTCGACGATCTGCCGCCGGACGACCTCGGTGACGGCGGCGCTGTTCCGCTTCAAGTCTTCCAGCGGGAACCGCGCCTGCTCGCCGGCCGAGGCCGCCCACGACGGACTGCCGGCGGCAAGGCCGCAGGCAAGCGCGGCCGGCAGCCTCGGGATCAGGCGGGACAGCGTCACAGCGGACCCCCGAAGGTGACCATGCCGCCGGTCTGCCGCAGGTGCGCGATGCGCTGGCGGTCGTCGGCAGTCTGCGCCACCCGTTCGCCATAACGGTCGGCCAGGGCGCCGACGGCGGCCAGCAGGCGG
>NZ_JCACHA010000636.1:0-14767 GCF_059503625.1 Skermanella sp. | reverse complement strand
CTAACAACCCCGTCACGCTGATTTTGGTCGTCGGATAAGCGGGTCGCGGTAAGGTTGAAGATCCATCGCTTCGTTACTTTTCTGGAAAAGAAATATCATTATTCATCTGAACTCTTTAGATAGCAGCGGATCTCATCGTGGTCCGAGCTGCCCCACGGTTCCTGGTGCTCTCATCGCTCCCCACTAAGCAAGTCGAGGGGTTGTCCTCTCGTTTCCACATCGATCCAGCCAATTGCCGCAGCGGCCAGCAGAAGCAATGCCGCAAACAGGCCGATGGCAGCTTCAAAACCGGCACCGATGATCAAACCGACAGCCGAGGGAGCCAGCAGCCCGCCGAAGCGCGCCATCGCCCCGGCCATGCCCATGCCGGTCGCTCGCAGCTCGGTCGGATAGAGTTCCGGCGTGTAGGCGTAAAGAGCTCCCCAGGTGCCGAGCAGAGCGAAGCTCATACCGAGCAACGCCGCTCCGATCAGAAGCGGCTGACCGGCAGCGATGAAGACCAGGCACCCCGCGGCACTCGCCACAAGGAAGCACATGAGCGTCCACCGACGGCCGATCGTTTCAAGGCCAAGTGCGGCCAGCGCATATCCGGGGATTTGAGCCAGGGCCAGCAGCACCAGGAACCCGTACCCGCGCACAAAGCCGTAGCCTTCCGTCACAAGTCGGCTCGGCAGCCAGACAAAAACGCCGTAATAAGCCGACGAAACAAACAGCCATGTTGTGAAAATCAGCAGGCTGCGCCGCCGCAACCCACCGGAAAACAGCTCCGACATGCGAGAGCGCCGCTGCGGGGATGCAGCAAGGTTCCACTGAACCGTCTCCGCGCCATTGCTTCGGGCAATCCGGTCCAGGACAAGACGTGCCTGCTCCGGTTGGCCCCGATGCATCAGGTAGTGCGGAGACTCAGGCAACCAGAGGCGAAGCCAAAAGCCGACTGCCGCCGGCAAAGCGGTCAGGACGAACAGCCAGCGCCATGCCTGCTCACCGGCCCAAAGGCTGGCGCCCCAAGCCGCGAACGCCACCAGGATGGTACCGATGGCCCAGAAACCCTCCAGAGCGACCAGCCACCGGCCACGGTGTCGAGGCGGCAGGAATTCCGCCATCATGGCGTAGTCGACCGGCAGCGTACCGCCCACCCCGATCCCTGTCAGCAGCCGGAGAAAGAGCAGCATCTCGAAGCTGGTCGAGAAGGCGGAGGCCAGGCCGAACACGGCATCAATCGAAACCGTGACAATCAGCACGCGGCGGCGGCCAATCCGATCGGCAAGGCGACCGAAGCCCCAGGCACCGACCAGCATGCCGAGAAACAGCGCCGTTCCGGCCTGGATGGCCTCTGGTATCGACAGTCCGAAGTGGGTTGCGATCGAAGGGGCGGCGAAGCCGATTGCCAGGACCTGCATGGCGTCCGCAGCCCAGACGAGGCCGAAAATCGCCAGCAGACGATAATGAAAGGGTCCGGTGCCAATCCGGCTCAACGCTTGATCGATTGTCACTGCAGGCATCAGGGCCCTTTCATCGTGGTTCGCTCAGATCTCGGAACAGCTTGCCGGCAAAGGTGTTGGCAGACAGGTTCTGTGTCCGTTTCCGGATATCAAGAGAAACGTCATGAACTGCCCGCATTGCCATTTGTCGACCAACGAGCGGGAAGGGCGAACGGTTCATGGCTTCCGACGCTTCCGGTGCCGGGAGTGTGCACGGCGGTTCAACGAGCGGACTGGCACTGTGCTGAACCCGATCCAGGTCCTGACCGACATCATGTTCCTGGTCGTTGTCTGGAAGCTGCGCTGCAAGCTGAGTCTGCGGGACCTTAAGCGGGTTTTAGCCAACGCTTCTGGCGGTAGATATTCCTGATCCGAGGCATCGTATTAGAGCTGCCAGCGCTCAAGACGGGGGTTTAGCCGATCAACATTTTCGCCATTCCATGATCATCGTGAATGGCGCCTTGTGATATCTCCGCACCCTGTCTTCAGGTCCGCTGAATGGTGTTGGTTCATCAAAGAATGTGAGCGCCAAGCCCGCGCCGAGCAGCGCGGACATGTAAGCACTCAGAGGCCGGTGCCAGTTTCGGACTCGCACACCATCCCATTCAACCCACTCTGCCTTCTCTTCAAGATAGTTTCCGAGAGGATGATGCTCGCAGTCGTCATCTCCTTTGATCCAGCCGATTGTGCCATTGGAAGTGAAGAAGCTCGTCAGGTTTGCGATCAGGATCGTTCCCCTGGGCTTGAGAATACGCGCAGCTTCTTGGATCGCTGCACGCATGTCGTCTATGTCGATAAGGCTCAGGTAGAAGACCGCGAGGTCAAACTCGCCATCACTGAATGGTAAGTTCTCGGCAAAGCCGGTGAAATATTTGCCATCTGGATCGCGGCTTCGGGCTCGTTCGATGAAAGGTTTTATTGGATCGACCCCGACGGTGCTGATACCAATCTTCTTCGCCATACGGCAAAATCGTCCATCTCCGCAGCCGATATCCAACATCTTTGCAGCGCCTGACAATTCGGTTCGTTCCAGCATCGGCTTGTCGAGGATGAATTCACGCGCGAAATCACCGCCCTCCGGCATCCTGTCGATCCAGGCCTGGGAAGAGCTGAGCCACCCATTCTCGTCTGGGTCACGTTGGGTCATCGATCGGAGCTTTCTCGTATCACAAAAGGTGGTTTGACGCAGCAGGCTGGCAGAGCCGGTCCGCCGAACGGCCGGTCATCGCGGACATAAACCCAGATCCGGCCGAGCTTAATGTCGATGGCAGCTGAAGGTTGTGGAACAGTACGAACTCAGCCCCCCACAATCATCCGAATGACCCTTCAACCTGCAGAGTGTACGCTCAAAGTCAAAGATTTGAGTCAATGACCTTTGCTGATCAAGGGTCAGTGAATGGAGCCGATTGACATCAAACCGCTGCGTTGGAATACGAGACAGGGTGCGGGACGCTCCCAGACAATGCCGGGGTATTAGACGGGGAACATGGACCGTTGGTCGCGACCCTGCGCCGTGATTTCCTGTAGAACGGCTATATCGGCATTGCCTCCGCTGTATCGGCCACATCCCGTTCGTCGATGGGCGGGCTCCCCTTCGGGGTCAGGTTCTACTCGCTTCGCTCCTCAAGCCCCAAACGGGGTCTTGGCCCTGAATGGTCACGATCCCTCACGCGCTCCGAACGCCAATCCCCTCACCCTCAACGCCTGACCCAGACCGGCGGCAAGTCGCAGGCGACACCGTCCTTTTCCTGGCGCTGCGTCCGGCGGCACTTGTCGGCCATCGCCCGCACATCGTTGAGCACCGCGACCTGGGCCAGGAACGCGGCTCCCTCGACCGCCGCGGCGCCCTGCCGCGCCCCGTCCCAGCGCCCGACGCCATAGCCAGCACCGGCCACCAGCAGGCCGGCCATGGCCAGCATCGCCATCGTTATGAAGCCGGAGCGGCGCACGATCCGCGCGGCCTCCCGCTGGATAGCAACGCCCGCCGCCTGCGAAACGCGCTGGATCAGATCGGCCTCACCCTCCGGCGTCAGGCCACGGGCGCCACCCCTGACCGCCTCGCTGGCGGTTTCCGCCGTCTCCATGACGGTGACCAGCGCCAGGCGCAGCGGGCTGTCCTCCTCCATGCCCGCTCTGGCACAGAAGGTTTCGACGCGCTTGACCCCACCGTTCACGGCAGCCAGCCTGCCTGAGCCGCCCGCTCACCCTCGAGGTCGCGCAACCACTTCCGGACCATGAAGGCATATGTGGGATCGAGCGGCTTGCCGGAGGCCCCCTTCGCCCCCGCCGCAGCACCATAGAAGCCGAGGCCGGACCTGCGGACCAGATCCATGCAGGCCAGCCGCTTCATCAGGACCGGCACCGCTCCGGCGGCAACCATCCCGCCAACACCGGGATCACCCAGCGTCGCCTCGAACGCGCCCGCCATGGTCCGGCCTTCCCTGACGACCCCCTCGTTCATTACCAGGAAGGTGCGCTTCGGCCGGTAGTACCCTGCCTCCCAGATGGAGAGGACGTGCTTCAGGTCCTCCTCCTCGGGGCCGAGGAAATAGAGCGCCAGCGGCTCGATGCCGTACTCCCCGCAGAACTCGACGAGCAGGAGGTCGCGGCCATACTCCTGAAGCACCCGGTCGCCTCCGCCGAGGTCGAGCACGGCCGAGCGCCTCTCCTCGACCATGCGGTTCAAGATACCAGACAACCACTCCTTGAGGTCCGGCAACTCGTCGGTCGCTGGAGATGTTGCCTCGGGGAACAGGCCGGCCAATGTCCTGGAGCGCGTGTCGCCGTCGGCCACGATGACGTCGCGGCCCTGGTTCCGTGCCCGCCACACCAGTTCGGAAAGCCCGGTCGACTTGCCACCGAAACCACGCCCCAGCCCGACCGCGAGAACCGGAGCAGGCGCTGTCTCCCCATCACCCTTCGCCATCATGGTTTCCTTCCTGATCGTTCATTGACCTTCGCTCGGAAGCGCGCCAGCACTTCGTCGGCGTTGATTGAATCTGGAGCTGCCCCTTCCGTCGGCACGACCAGCGCACTCCTCACGACCGGCGCACTCGTGGTGAACGTCGATTTCGCGCTAGCCTGCGCTTTTCCATGCCGACGTCGGACCTTGTGCCAGAGCTTGCGCACAGACTCTGGCTGCAGGGGCTGACCGTCCGTTGCTGTGAACCCACGGCTGGTCAGCACCGCCGTGACCCGATGCCAGTTCGGGCGCACCTCAGAGAACATCTCGAGCAACGCGTCATGGTTGCGGTACATCCACTGGAACAAGGGCGACCGGCGGCCACCGCCGCGTTCCCGCAGGGTCGCTTTCAGTTCCGCCAGCATGTTCGGCTCATCGGTGTCCGTCATGACGTAATCGCTCCCTGCTCGTCCCCGTGTCCTCGCCTGCTCGGAGTTATCAGAGTCACCGTTACCGCCCCTGCGTCGCCGCGCTCACCGTCAACGTTTCTTCCCCCTATCGTCACCGTGTCGTCAGTCTTTCGGGTCCATAAGCGACCTCAACCGTCCCTGTATCGTCCACTATTCGGATCTGTAAGCGTCGCCGTAATGGCCCCTGCGTTGTCCCATACTCGGAGCTATAAGCGTGCCGTTGTTTGCCTCTTCAGGCGGCCCTTAGCGGATACTGTCCCAGCAGGGAGGCGGTTAGTGCCTCATCGGGAGGCTGTGAACACGTCACTCGCCCGTTTCAGAGTGATCTTCAGGCACTTCTAGACTCCATCGATAAAGGCTTTGGTGTACTGACGGTTAGTCATGCAACTTTTGTAGCAAGAAAAAGGGAAACGCCGCGCTCACCTTGCTATCCTCCTGTTCTGACAGCTGATCTTGCGGGGCTTTGGGAGCCCAGTGCCGTGCTTGCGCCGTACGGTGTTTTGCGGCGGATAAGCGGCGTTCTCCGCATCCAGCGCCGCAGTCACGCGGCACCGGAAAGCTGCTATCCATGGGGCGTTTCAGGCGGCAGGGCGGCCAGACTGGCGACGATGACGTCCATGACACACTCCCCGCAATCCTGTTCTCGACCGATCCGCCAAAGGGGCAAGGCGGTCGGGATGCTCTTGGGTATCCCGACCGCCTTGCCAGGGCCAAAGTGCGGGAAATAGGTTTTGAGAGGGGGGCTATTGCAAGATGAAAGACGTGTCCCCGTGCCACGCTGAATCCCTCCTTTTCCCACGCGTTTGCTTGTCCCTGGCCAGTAGTCAATGTCCCTGATGTAGGGTAAGCTATACTACTGTGTTATGGTAGTCATAATCGGAGGGAATGTGAAGTGGCAGCGCGCGCTCTAATGGGTAGGACGAAAGACGATTTTATCGAGAAGTGGCTGAGACCGGCGCCGAAGGTGGAACCGCCAGCGAGCGGGCGGTTCCACCTGCCCGACCTCGGCAAATTGGCGGCGGCGCGGCGTGGTTCGGCGCGACTGTCCGGGGGCGAAGGATCGCCGTACCGCAGGCGGGTGGTGGTGATCGCCTACCATTACCGCATGGCCGGCACCGGACATTCCAAGTTGTACAGTCACCTGAACTACATCGAACGGCCGCGGGCGGGCGAGCGGGCGGTGACGCCAACCCTGATCGACGGCCGGAGCGATGCCGTCATGGGGCACTCGGTCATCAGCGCCTGGAAGGATGACCGCCACCACTTCCGCATCATCCTGGCGCCGGCCGACGGCCACCGGCTCGACATGACGGCCTATACCCGCGCGTACATGGCCGAGCTGGAGACGGCGCTGGGCACCCGGCTGGAGTGGATGGCCGGCATTCACGAGAAGGCGGACGCGGCGCATCCGATGAACCGGCACGCCCACATCGTGCTGCGCGGCATCGCCAGGGACGGTTCCGATCTAGTGATGCGGCGGGAATTCATCGTCCGTGAGATGCGCCGGATCGCCGAGGACCTGGCCACCCGACACCTGGGCCAGATGAGCCAGCGCGAGCTGGACGCGCATCTCGCGCGGCAGGCCGAGCGGCAGCGGACGGGCGAGCGCACCTACAACTCGGGGAGGCGTCCGGTGCGAGGAGACGGGCTGGGCCATGACTGACGTCAACCTGGGCCAGATCCTGGCCAACCCGGAGCCGTTCGTGCAGGCCACGCGGCTGTGGATCGAGAGCAACGCCACGCTGCTGGCCGGCTGCGCGGTGGGTGCACTGACGGCCGCTGGGGTTGCCGGGTTCGGTGTCGGCGCGGTGGTGGACCGCGTGCGCCAGTCAGCCGGGGACCGGCGCCGGTACGGCGGCGTCCGTGAGGCCAGGCACGCCGGTCTGCTGCGCAACCCGAAGCTGGAGTATTCCGGCATCCCCATGGGGCGGATCGGCCGCAGGCGCCTGTGCTGGGTCAACCAGGAGCCGGTGCTGGTGACCGGGGGCACGCGGTCGGGCAAGGGCGTCGGCGTGATCCGCCCGGCCTGCCTGACCTATGGCGGGCCGATGGTGATGTACGACGGCGGCAAGGGCGAGCTGTTCCGCGACACCTCAGGCTGGCGGAGCCGGTTCAGCCACGTGCTGAACCTCGACCTGACCAATCCGAACGGCGTCCACTTCAATTTCCTGGATGAGGTCGATCCAGCGAACCCGGTGGCTGGCGCCGACAACATCGCCAGGGCCGTGCCGCGCCCGGCCTATGCCGACGGCCATTTCGAGCCGGCGGCGGACCGGCTGATCGCCGCGGTGATCCTGCACGTGCTGCATGGGAAACCGAACGACAGGAAGAACATGGCCGAGGTCGTGCGCCTGATCGCCCAGGGCGACGTCGGCATGCGCCACATCGTCGGCAAGGCGGCGCACACCATCGCGGTCGACCGCATCAAAGGCCTGTTCGGCGGCAGCCTGTCCGGAGCCAGCGCCGAGGACGGCATGAGGTACCGGCAGAGCGTCTACAACAGCGCCCTGGTGCGGATGTCGGCGTTCGAGGACCCGGTCGTCGCCCAGATCACCAGCCGGTCCGATTTCAGGATGCGCGACCTGTTCCGGCTCAGTCCAGCCAACCGGCCGGTGTCGCTGTACCTGACGACGCCGGCCAGCGAGGACGACCGGCTGCGCCCGGTCATCTCCCTGTTCCTGTCGCTTCTGATCGGCGCCATCATGCGCGAGCAGCCGGCACGCGACGGCGAGCCGCGCTCGCTGCTGGTGATCGACGAGTTCGCCAGCCTGCGCCTGGAGATCCTGCAGACGGCCATCACCCGGATTGTCGGCTGCGGCGCCACGATGCTGCTGGGCGCCCAGTCGCTCAACGCCCTGCGGCAGCCGCCCTATGGACCGTACAACCAGTTCCGAGACAATATCCGCTGCCATGTCGCCTATGCGGCGAACGACGGCATGACCCAGCAGGAGATCTCGCAGTCCTGCGGCACCGTGTCCGAGCGGCGCAGCTCGGTCAGCCACAGTCGGCCGGCGGGAAGCTGGGGGCGGTCCCGCACCGAAACCCGGAGCGAGATCGAGCGGCCGGTGATCGAGCCGAGCAAGGTCCGATCGCTGCCCGACGGTGACGAGCTGGTGTTCATCACCGGCCAGCCGGTAATCCGCGCCCGCAAGATCCGCGACTTCAAGGACGCGGTCCTGAGGAAGCGCCTGAACCTGGCGCCGGCTCTGCTGCGGGGTGGGCCTGACGGCCAGTATCCCGACCTGCCCCACCCGCGGCGGCAGAGCATCTGGGCCGGCGTGATGGTCGATCGCCACCCACCGACCAGCAGCCGCGATGACGGCGGCGAGCTGCCGGAGCCGCCGGACTGGGCGGACAAACAGGACGTCCCTCCCAAGCAGGCCGCGGTCAAGCCAAAGCGCAAGCGCAAGCTGGCCATCGCTCCCGAAGGTGATCAATGAGGAAGGTGGAGTTCAAGCTGTACCTGACGCCCGAACTCGCGGACCAGGTGGCCGAGACGACGGCGCGGTTCCGTTCCGCCGGCCGCCAAGTTAGCCGCAACGAGGTGCTGGAACAGCTGATCGGGGACGGGTTCCGCCTGTGGCGGCGCGAGACCGAGGTAATCAGCCGGGTCGAGGCCAGCATCGCCGGGCTGATCGACCAGTCGGCCCGGCACGACCGGCTGCTGCGGTCGATCCTGCTGACCCTGGCCGATGGGGACATGGAGGAGTACCGCCGGGTGATTGAAACAATCGAGAAGGAGGGATCGAATGTGGCCTGATCCGATGACGGCGGATGCGCCGGGCACACTTGGCACGGACCTGACAACAGCCGACCGGGCGGAAAGCCTACGGCGCCGGCTGGAGGACCTGGAGGACGCCTATGGCCCGGCGATCCGCAGGGCGCGGCAGACACCGGGATGCACCGACATCGCGATGAATGAGGATGGTTCGATCTGGACAACGGTGGGTGGAACCACAGCACCCACCGGCGAGAGTCTGACCGGCCATGCGCCGCTGCGCATCGTTAACCTGGTTGCCGACATCGACAACCATCCGATCGAGAAGGCGGCGCTGTCGGCCAACCTACCGACCGGCGAACGGTTCGCAGCCCTGCTGCCGCCGACAGTGCGCCGGATAATCTTCTCAATCCGCCTGCCGCCAGGGCGGGTCTTCACGCTGGATGACTATGTCGCATCCGGCATCATGATCGAGGGTCAAGCCGACACCCTGCGCCGTGCGGTCTCTGAGCGGCGCAACATCCTGATCGTCGGCGGCACCGGCGCCGGCAAGAGCACGCTGGCGAACGCGCTGCTGGCCGAGCCGGATTTCCAAGTCAGCCGCACCTGCATCATCCAGGACCAGGACGAGCTCAAGTGCAGCGGTCCCAACGTGGTGCGGGCCTTCACCGGTGCGATGACGGCACGTGAGCTGGTGCGAGAGTTCCTGCGGCACAATCCCGACCGGATCGTAATCGGCGAGATCCGCGACGGCACCACAGCCCTGGAATGGATCGGGGCGAGCAATACCGGCCATCCCGGCGGTCTGTCCACCGCCCATGCCAACTCGGCCGCCCACGGCCTGTCGCGGATTTCCCGGCTGGTCGGCCAAGTTGCCGTCAACGTGCCTCATGCCGACATCGTCGAGGCGGTCGAGCTGGTCGCCTTTATCCAGCGGGAGCGGGACGGTTCGCGCCGGCTGGTCGAGGTCGCCAAGCCGGTGCGACACGACGGTGAGCGGTACAGGACCGGGCCCGCATGACATCGTTGCAAGGTATTCCATAATCTGTGACAATGACTACTGCATGACAGTAGTTACAAAATTGAGGAGTAGATCAATTCGTTCGATACGCAACTTAATCCTTCTGGCAGCCGCTGGCTTTGCCACGGCGCTCGCCGCTGATCCGGCGCTGGCCCAGTCTGCGGATGGCGGCGGCGACGCACGGTTTGGGCAACGCATGGGCGCGATGCTGAACTGGGCTTCCGGTGCGGGGGTGGCAGCCGCCCTGTTCAGTTTCCCGCCGGCCTGCGTCTTCCTGTTCATGCGCAACCGTCCACCGTGCCCGAAAACCCGGCTACCCACGGGATGTCGCGGATTTCCGGATTGACCGGCCGGATTGCGGTCACTGTGCCCGTGCCGGGATCGTCAAACCGGTGGGGCACGGCGGCGAGCGGAATAGGACTGAACCCGGAAGACATCGTTGCGGAAAATTCCATAATCTGTGACAATGACTACGGCAGTACAGTAGTCGCGAAATTGAGGAGTAGATCAATGCGTTCGATGCGCAAGTTCATCCTTCTGGCAGCGGTTGGTTCTGTCACGGCTCTCGCCGCCTATCCGGCGCTGGCCCAGTTCGCCGGCGGTGCCGCCGCTCCGTTCCAGCAGGGTATGTCGACCGTGCTGAACTGGGCTTTCATCGCCGGGGTGGCCGTCGCCCTGTTCAGCTTCCTGTTCGCCTGCGTCTCCCTGTTCATGCGCAACCTGATCGGCTTCGCCGGTGGTGTGCTGGGGGTGGTGATCGGCGGGGCGCTGATGGCCAACGCGCAGACGCTCGTTCAGTCGCTCACCGGCCTGACCAGCGCGTTCTGAGCCATGGAAACCGGGCGCACGTTCAAAAGCCTGGAAGAGCCGCCGAACTACTTCGGCTGCCACATCCATATCGCGCTGATCGCGATCCTGATGCCGGTGGCGGCCCTGCTGGGATTTTTGTTCCTCAATTGGCTGGTGGCGCTGCTGGTGGTGCTGTCCGCCCTCGGCATGTCGGCGGTCATCTTCGGTATCGGGGCCTGGCTGGGCCGAGGGCGGTCAGCGGCACCTGCTCAATGAGGAGCATTACCTCGATGTTTAGAACCGGGCTGAACCGGGGGGCTACCGTCGTCCCCCTCACCGAGCGATTGCCCTGGGCCTACTTCGCTGATCCGGGCATCGTGTTCCTGAAGTACGGCGGGTTCATGCGGACTCTCCGGTTCCGGGGCGGCGATGCCGCCAGCATGAGCGAGGCCGAGCTGATCGCGACCGTGCGCCGGCTCCATGACGCCCTGCGCCGGGTTCGCGGCCAGATGAGCCTCCACATCGAGGCCCGGCGGGTTCCGGCCTGCGGGTATCCAGGGGCCGACCTGTCCGATCAGGAGCGGCGGCGGCAGTGGCCCGATCCGGTCAGCTTCCTGTTCGACGAGGAGCGCCGTGACGCCTACGACGCAGCCGGCGCCCATTTCGAGACCCGGCGCACCATCACGTTCGTCTGGCGCTGCTCCAGGGCCTCGACCCGGC
The DNA here is from genome assembly GCF_059503625.1 of Skermanella sp. Classification (NCBI taxonomy): domain Bacteria; kingdom Pseudomonadati; phylum Pseudomonadota; class Alphaproteobacteria; order Rhodospirillales; family Azospirillaceae; genus Skermanella; species Skermanella sp. The sequence continues at coordinate 3,666 of NZ_JCACHA010000636.1, read as the reverse complement.
GGGCGCGGGCGCTGTTCGTGAGCGGCGGGTCCGGCCCCCAGGGCCGGGAAGGCAGCCGCGAGTTGCACGAGTTCCTCCAGGCCAGCGACACCGTCAAAGGCATGCTGGACGGCGTAATGAAGGAGTGCGCCTGGCTGGGCGACGACGACACCTTCAACTTCCTGCATGGGACGGTGAGCGTCAACCCGCATCGGGTGAAGCCGTCCTTCGGCAAGGCCAGGATTGATTACGACGTCGCCGACTGCCGGGTGGTCGGCGGCATGGCGCCGATGCTGGGCGACTGCCACATGCGCGTCATCAGCGTCAGGAACGCACCCGATACCATCCCGGCGGCCCTGGCGGCGTTAGACACCCTGCCGTTCGAGCATCGCTATGCCCTGCGCTGGATGGGTCTGGAACTCGGCGAGGGACTGCGCCGGATCGAACGCCAGTTCCAGGACTGGAAGATGCTGGGCATCGCCATGGTCCCGATGCTGATCGGGTACCTGCTGAAGTCGGATAGGCGGAAGGAGAACCAGGCGGCCAACGCCATGGCCGAGGATACCATCGAGGCCCTGTATGCCGCGCGCCGGGACGAGCTGACGATCGGCCACGCCAACATCAACGTCGTAGTCTGGGACCGCGACCCGCTGGGCCTGGACCTCAAGGTCCGGACGGTGACCGACATCCTGCAGCGGCTCGGTCTGACCGTGGCCAGTCATGGGGTGGCATCGATCGACACCTGGCTGGGCACCCTGCCCGGCCATATCTACGCCGACCTGCGCCGGCCGATCCGCACCTCGGTCAACCTGTCCCACTTCGCGCCCTACAGCAGTGTCTGGAGCGGGGAGACGCGAAACGCCCACCTGAACGGCGCCCCGCTGCTGATCGCCACGACGGACGGCTCGACGCCGTTCCGCATCAACCTGCACCGCGGCGATCTGGGCCATACCCTGCTTCTGGGTCCGTCCGGTAACGGCAAGACGACGCTGCTCAATGGCCTGTGCGTCGGGTGGCGCCGCTATCGCCGCGCCAGGGTCTGCATCTTCACGATCAAGGGCGGCGGCGAGATCGTCACCCGCCTGCTGGGCGGCGTCTCCTATGACGTCGGCGCCGTCGGTCCCGGCGCCCTCGGGTTCCAGCCGCTTGCCCACACCGACGAGCCGAATGAGCGCATCGAGCTGCTGGACTGGGTGCTGGGCCTGCTGCGGGACCAGGGTGTCGCGATCGACACCGACGCGCGTGAGGAAGTGGCCGGCGCGCTGGACCTGATTGCCGGGAACCCGCGCGAGCGCCGCACCCTGACCCATCTGTCGGGATACCTCAATACCCTGTCGCTCAAGCGGGCGATCCAGCACTATGCGCTGGCCGGCGGCACCTATGGCCGGCTGCTGGATGACGACCGGGACCGCATCGCGCTGTCGGACATCCTCAGCCTCGACATGACCGAGCTGCTCAAGAAGACCAGTATCGCGCCGCACGTCCTGACCCACCTGTTCCGCTACGTCGAGCGCAGGATCTTCACGGGCGACCCGGTTCTGCTAGTGGTCGACGAGGCGTGGCGGTTCCTGGGCGACGCGCTGTTCACGGCCAGGTTCGAGGAATGGCTGCGCGCCGCCCGGTCCAGGAACGTGGTCGTGGTGTTCGCCACCCAGAACATGAAGGATGCTTTTGACGGCACGATCGGCAAGGTGCTGGCCGACGCCGAGAACGTGCCGAACATCATCCTGCTGCCCAACGAACGAGCCCTGAGCGAGAAGGGCCGGCGGGCCTACGAGCAGCTTGGATTCCATGAGCGGGATATTGAGATCGTCGCTACCGCCACCCCGAAGCGGCAGTATTACTTCACCTGCCCGGCGGGCCGGCGGCTGTTCGATTTCAACCTCGGCCCATTGGGCACGGTGCTGTGCGCCTCCACCTCGGCCGACGACCTGAAGATGGCCCGCCGCATCCTGGCCGAGCATCCCGACGCGTTCACCGAGCACTTCCTGGAAGCCAGGGGACTGCCCCTGGCGGCCGAGTTCGTCCGGCGGGAAGCCGGTCGCGAACCGGTCGGACTGGCCGCCGCCGAGTAGGAGGACCCATGAGGCACCATACCTTCACCGCCGTGCTGCTGGCCGGCACGATCCTGGGCTTTCCAGCCCTCGGCCAGACCAGTGGCTCCTGCTCAAGCTCCGGCGCCCTCAGCGACGCCTCGGCGGCAGTCGGCGCCGCCTGGAGCCTATTCACCGGAGGCCGGGCTACGGCACCGCTCCAGGTGGCCCAGCAGCTTCAGCTGGTGGCCCAGCGCATCTGCCAGACCGAACAGCTGATGGCGCAGCTCCGGATGCTTTCGGGCATCGATCTGCGGACGGCCGACGATGTTCTGGCGGTTCTCAATCGACTGGACCCGATGCTGCGGCAAGCCGACTTCCTGATAACCGACCAAGCCCTCATGGCGGCCCTCGAGAAAGCCTATCCGGAAGCGTTCCCCTCAGGATCGACCTGGCAGGACATGGCAAGCCAGCAGATCATCTGGAACGAGCGCACCCGGTCGGCTCTCGACCGGAAAAGCCGCATCGAGAACAGCGTGATCCAGCAACAGCGGGCGGCGCTCCAGCGGGCGGGTCGCATCGAGGCGGCGGGCCGGGCAAGCGGCGGCATCCGCGGCGCGCAGCTCGCGACCAACGCGCTGCTGACCGAGCTGATGGGATCGCTGAACAGCCAGATCACCGCCACGGTGGCCCAGCAGAGGGCGCTGGCCGAAGTCCAGTACAGGGCGGAGACGAGCAAGCAGGCCGCGAACGCCACCGCGGAGGAGTTCATGTCCAACCTGGCGACATGCGGTAACTGCAACATCAGCCGTCCGTTTCTAGGAAACTAGGAGGATTAGACATGAAGGCATTAGCGATCGCAGGGCTTTTGCTTGCCGGTCTGTCGATTTCGGCATGCTGGGACGACGATCAGAAGAAGAAATCTACCGAGTTCATGTCAAACCTGACCAAGTGCGAAAACGACTGCAGGATTTCAAAGCCATTTTTGGGCGCCAAGAAGGATGCGTCCGATGGAAAGTGACTATAACTTCCTGAACAACGCCATCACCGACATGTTGGCCAAGATCACGTCGGTCGGTGGCATAGTGGATGGAGCCTTGCAGCCGGTCTACTTCATCACCGGCGTCCTGCTGCTGGTGTTCGCCTGCATCAAGTTCATGTGGCAGCGTGATCTGTCACCTCTGGCCGCATTCGTCGTCCGGTACATACAGTTGATGGTCCTCATCTTCGTTTCCGGCCAATGGATGCCGCTGACGGAAAATTACGTGGCTCAGATGGGGAGTTTCGGAGCGAACGCCGCCGGCTTCGACATTCTCCAACTAGCGCCGGGACCAGTGATCATGCGCGCCCTGGAGCTCGCCAACCGCATGTATACGGAGAATATGTCGTGGATGCGGCTGATCTTCGGCTCGACCGAGGATACAGTTGCACACTTGCTGCTGGCATTCGGGTGTGTCGGCACGATCCTGCTGGCCATCTTCATGGCCGCCTGGATCATGCTGTTCTTCGTCGTGTTCAAGCTCGCCACCGTGGTGGCGCTGGTCTTTCTGGCGTTCCTGATGTTCGACGCCGCCCGCTTCATGGCAGCTCCCGGTCTCGCCCGCATCCTGGCTTACGGCGTCCAGATGCTGGTGCTGGGCTTGGTCACCGGCCT